>QILJ01000083.1 GCA_003233295.1 Ignavibacteria bacterium
AATAGAAAAATAAAAAGGATAATTGTGAAGAAAAACATTGTTGTAATTGGCGCGGGCAGTGCGTCATTTGGGCTTTCTACTTTAGGAGCCATATTGAGAACTCCGGAACTAAAAGGTTCGGAACTTCGCTTGATCGATAAAAGTGAAGAGGGGTTAGAAACGATTACAAAGTTAGCCGAAAAAGCTAATGAGGAATGGGGAACCGGTTTTATAATAAAGAGCAGTACCGAGCGGAAAGAATTATTGAAAGATGCTGATTTTATCATCACATCAATTGCTGTGGATAGAGAAAAAACTTGGGCGATGGATAGAGAACTTGGGTTGAAATATGATATTAATCATTATGCTGAAAATGGCGGTCCGGGCGGATTCATGCATACTGCAAGAAATGCAGTGCAGTTTATGCCGATTTTTGAAGATATAAAAGAACTTGCACCAAATGTGCTGCTGTTGAATTTCACTAACCCAGTCCCTCGTATCAGTCGATTGGCGCATCACTATTATGGAATTAATACAGTTGGCATTTGTCATCAAATAGCTTTTGGCTATATGCAGGTTGGAATTATACTTTCGGATGTTTTAGGAATTGATGTCCCCGACAATTATACATTTCGCTGGTTTGATGAATTTGAGAATCATCACACATATACAATAGGCGAGCAGGCGATGAAGAAAGTACAAATTAAGGCAGCAGGCATAAACCATTTTACTTGGATGCTGTCGTTAACTGATAGACAGACAGGGGAAGACCTTTACCCGCTTTTTAAGGAACGGTTAAAAACTCACAATCCTGAATTTGAACCTTTTTCAAGAGCATTGTTTAATACTTTCCATCTTTACCCGATTACCGGTGATAATCATTTAATTGAGTATGTCCCATATACACATAACGTCCATCGAAAAACATGGGAGCGGTATGATATTCAGATGTATCCTTTAGTTGGCGCAGGAACTCTACGCAACGATATGTGGGACGATATTCACGCTATGGTTGCCGGGGAAAAATCAATAGATATTCTGAAAGGTCTTCACTCGGAACATGCTGAAGAGATCATTGCCGGAATAGTTGCTGATAAAAACATGAAAGATGATGCTGTCAATATTCCTAACAAAGGATTTATTGCTAACCTGCCTGATGATAGTATTGTTGAAGTGCCCGGTATTATTGATGCCTCCGGAGTGCATGGAGAAAAAGTAGGTGAACTGCCGGAATCTATAGCAGAACTTTGCAGACGCGATATTAAAATTGCTGAGTTAACAGTTGATGCTGTTTATTACGGTGATAGAGACCTAGCGCAGCAGGTTCTATCGCTTGATCCGATGATAGATGATCTGGATGTGGCAAAGAGAATGCTTGATGAATTTTTAGAAAATCAAAAAGAATATTTGCCCCAATTTTACAAGTAGGATTTTGATAAACCAAGTAATTAAACAAACTAACATTATTGAGGAACAACCATGTTAATGGGAATTGATTATTTCATAATAATAGCATATATGGTCGGTATGATGGCTTTGGGATATTATTTCAAAAGATTCATTACGTCATCAGATGATTATTTTATGGCGGGTAAGTCTCTGCCGTTCTGGGCAATAGCAATGTCTCTAATTGTCTCGGATATTGGTGCGGTTGATTTTGTCGGAACTGCCGGTCAGGCTTACCGCTATGGAATTGTTGTTGCAAATTTTGATTGGCTCGGTTCTGTACCGGGAATGATAATTGCTGCATTCATATTCATCCCGTTCTATTGGAGAAGCGGTATTTATACAATTCCGGAATATTTGGGAAGACGCTATAATCAATGGGCGCAGTTGATCGCTTCGGTCACTTGGATAATTTTCTATACATTCGGACTTGGCGTTACATTCTGGGCAAGCGGTGTTATGTTGAATACTCTTATGGGCTGGCCTGTCTGGGTGTCTATTATTGTAACAGGGGCTGTTGTAGGATTTTATACAGTTTCGGGAGGGTTATCCGCGGTTGTAATGACGGATGTGGTTCAGATGATAATCATGTTCATAGGCGGTGGTGCAATGGTTTTTCTTGGAATGAACCATGTGGGCGGCTGGGAAGGTTTGGTTGATAAAGTCGGAGCAATGGGAGATCAGTTCAGCAACCACTTTGAACTTGTTCTGCCGTCTAATACTAATACGCCTTATCCGTGGACTGGAATATTGTTCGGTCTTACATTTGTTATGGCAAATGCTTATTGGATAGGCAACCAAAGTATCGTGCAGCGGTGTCTTGCCGCAAAGAGTGAATGGCATGCAAAAGCAAGCCTTCTTCTTGGCGCCGTATTAAAAATGTTTATTCCTATACTGATAATATTTCCAGGACTAATTGCTGTTGTCACTAATCCGGGTTTAGAGAATGGTGATCAAGCAGTACCGATGCTGATCCGTAATTTTATTCCGCCAGGATTATTGGGACTCCTCTTTGCAGCATTCTTTGCTGCGCTCATGTCCACGATCGATTCAACGTTAAATTCAACTGCAACGCTTTGGACGAATGATATTTATAGAAAGTATATTAAAAAGGATGCACCTGATAAGCATTATTTAAATGTGGGAAAAATCACAACAGTTGTAATTTTGATTTTATCCATGGCAACATCTCCCATTACTGATACATTCCCGGGAATTTACGTTGCGATCCAAACGCTTCTTTCGTTTTTCCAAGGTCCTATTTTTGCCGTAATATTAATGGGGATGCTCTGGAAACGTACAACTCAATGGGGAGGATTCTTTGGATTAACCGGAGGTATTCTTCTTGCCTTGATGCTCTATACCTTTAAAGGTTCAATATTTACAATTGAAGATCCATTTCTATATGTATCTTGGTGGTCTTTTGTTGGCGCTTTGATCATCACATATTTTATAACGATCTTTACAACACCTTGGCCGTTGGAAAAAATTAAGGGATTGATCTATAACGTCTCAGATAATTAAAGGAGAAAATTATGCTGAACTTTGATTGGGCAAACGGAATATCTGTAGAAACTGCCAAAGGTATTATAATTGGTTTGTTTGTTTTGATGGGTATTGCCGTTTCATTTTTACCTAAGAAATATATTTACGCTGGGGTTGAAGACCCGCATTGGTATCATAATTTAAAACTCTGGGCAATCGCAGCGTTGGCAATAATTGCCGGAACATATCTTTATTTTTAATAAAGACTATCAGTGGGTATATAACACATGAATCAGAAAATGAATAATAAGCAAAAATCAATATCACGACGAACCTTTTTCAATCGCTTTTTAATGCCCGGTGCATGCAGTTTTAGGAGGAGTAAACGTTTTTGGAAAACAAGAAGATACTCATCACGAAAAAAAAGATGTTCGCCGGTTTCACATAAGTCTGCAATACGAAGCTTGGAAGGATAATCCCGAATTAATTGATATAATGAAAAATGCGGGTATAACAAATGTTTGGATGGGTTCTTTCCTGCAGGGAAAATGGTATCATACCTCGCAAGAGTTAAGAAAATATGCGGACTTTCTAAAAAGCAAAGGATTAAGCCCTCATGTGCTTACAGTACCTTTGGGACATCCGGGTAATGCGTTAGACCCTTCCGATGAAACTCTTTCTGCAATGAAAAAAAATTGGAAAAATGCATGCACATATGACGGTAAACTTTTCTCCGGAACCTCAATTCACCCGCCTGTGATTGAAGAAAACATTGATGCAGTGGAAAAGCTTGCTGCTGAGGGGTTTGATTCTCTTTTCCTTGATGATGACTTTCGTTTGGCTAGATATCCTGGAAATATCGGCGGATGTTTTTGTGATGATTGTAAAAATGAATTTCTAACAAGGTATGGATACAGTAATGCAGAATGGGAAATTTTAATAGACTCAATCGCTAAACGCCATCCGTCCAAAATACTTCGTTCATGGATTGATTATATCTGTGATAAAGAATACAATATGTTCAAAGCACTTCAAGACGCTACACCTCAAATATTGCTCTCGATAAATATGGCGATGTACCTTTTAGGGTTGGAGAACTGATGTTTGACGATAAAAGTTTTGGCAGGGTAAAAGGCAAAACAGATGAACTTTTCAGTTCATTGTTTCACAGAAGATTTATTAAGCCGGAACTTGCTTACAGCGAATCTACAACCTATCCTGAGGATGCACTTTCAGCTAAGAATATGGCAGCGAAGCTAACAATATCCTTATTATCGGATGTTCGAAATACAATGTTCATGAGTGGGATTAATGCTTTCCCAATTGAATATTGGAAAACGCTTGATCCTGCAATGAAAAAGAGTGCAGAACTTCACAGTGAAATTGCCGGTCATAAACCTAAAGGACCGTTCAAGCATTTTTGGGGATGGGATAGCAGATTGGTTGGGACTGATAAACCCTTCAGCTTATTTCTTGCATCCGGTATCCCGTTTGAAGTTATCAATAGTATAACAAAAGAAGGCTGGATATTCCTTTCCAACGAAGATGCACAATCCGTTGCGGAAGGAAGGGTATTAGCGAAAAACAATAATCTTATTGTTCGGAATGAAGCCAAAGTAATGGGAAATGATTTTATACAAATAGATGAAACACTTGAAGATATTTTTGCCTTCAAAAAACTCATTATACCTATGCTAAAAAACACTCCTTATGTTGAAGGTGATATACCGGTTATATTTTCATGGTATCCGACTGCAGGAAAAGCTCTTCTGTGGAATGTAAATGAAGAAAAGCAAAATTATAATGTAAAGCGTGATGGAAAAATTATCCATTCTGTCGCTATTGACGGTTTGGATGTTGCATTAATCTCGGATGTTTAAAATGTTACTGGCAATACGTTAAACCAAACCGAGAATTATTCAATTATATAGTAACCTATTAATGGAATAAGAAATGACAACATTTAATTGGTAAGTAAATTTAGCAATGGGAGGAGCACATTTATGATATCTAAAATTGCGAATGCAGTAATACTGATTATTA
>QILJ01000252.1 GCA_003233295.1 Ignavibacteria bacterium
GTACATACTCAATTAAATGATTATCACCGGTAATCGGGTAAAGATGGAAAGTATTAAACAACGCTCTTGAAAAAGGTTCAAATTCAGGATTGTGAGTTTTTAAACGTTCCTTAAAAAACGGGTAAAGGTCTTCCCCTGTCTGTCTATCAGTTAACGACAGCATCCAAGTAAAATGGTTTATACCTGCTGCTTTAATTTGAATCTTCTTCATCGCCTGCTCGCCTATCGTATATGTGCGATGATTCTCAAATTCATCAAACCAGCGGAATGCATAATTGTCGGGAACATCAATTCCTAAAACATCCGAAAGTATAATTCCAACCTGCATATAGCCAAAAGTGATCTGATGACAAATACCGACTGTCTTAATTCCATAATAATGATGCGCCAACCGGCTGATCCGCGGTACTGGATTAGTGAAGTTCAATAGTAACGCATTTGGAGCAAGTTCTTTTATGTCATTAAGTATCGGCATAAATTGAGCTGCATTTCTTGCAGTGTGCATGAATCCGCCCGGACCGCCGTTTTCTGCGTAATGATTTATATCATACTTCAACCCAAGTTCCCTATCCATCGCCCAAGTCTTTTCTCTATCCACAGCAATTGATGTGATGATAAAATCAGCATCTTTCAATAATTCTTTCCGTTCGGTACTGCTCTTTATTATAAAGCCGGTTCCCCATTCCTCATTAGCTTTTTCGGCTAACTTTGTAATTGTTTCTAACCCCTCTTCACTTTTATCAATCAACCGAAGCTCCGACCCTTCAAGTTCAGGAGTTCTTAAAATGGCTCCAAGTGTGGAAAGCCCAAATGACGCACTGCCCGCGCCTATCACAACAATGTTTTTCTTCACAACTTTTTCCTTTTTATTCTATCAGATTATATATTAAATGCATCTAAAAATGCTTTAGGTACTCTTTCAACTTTCTTTGTTGAATAATTATAAAACACAATATTGGTTTTTGCCTTTGCAATTATTCTTTCAGTCTTATCATTGGTTAAACGATAGTAGATATCACAACCTTTATTCGTAATATCATCTACTGCAACATCAATCCTAAGTTTATCTCCGTAAAATCCCTCAGAAGAATACTGAATAACTGCATCAGACATAATAATTCCGATTCCGTCAATATCGGCTTCTGTAAAACCTTTATCAGCTAATAACCTAATTCTGGCTTCATGTATAATACCTAAAACCGAATCATTACCAAGATGTCCGCCATAATTGATATCCGTGATCCTGATATCAATAAAAGTTGAGAAATTAAATTTTTCCGGAAGTATTAATTTTATCCGTGCCATGTTTATCCGTATTTAATTATTAGTGTTTCCATAAATCATTCCCTCCTAATCATATGAATGAAATGTTATTGTATCCATATCTAATCGTTTTTGTAAAACAATACTTCAGAGGGTACTTCTTGTTTTTCAAGTCTAGGACCTTCCCACATTAATTTCAAAATATTAGACCCACCGCCTTGAAAATATTTAATAGCAATAGCATGTTTCCCGGCTGTTAGGGCTACAGTTTTAAATTCTTCAAATGCAGGGTGCAGCCCGTCAATGTTAATTAATATATTGTTATCAATAAAAAGTTTTGAGCCGTCATTCGAAACTAAATAAAAAGTGTATAATCCATCAATGGGAATATCTATATAACCTTTAAAATCAAAAGCAAAATATTGTTCTCGATCCTTTTGCTCAAGATCTATTTTTGATGACACACCAGACTTAACCGGTTTTTTATTTAAATAATCGTTCACACTGTTGAATGAACCAGTATAATAATTATAGCTTACACCAGGCTCTAAATTTCCCGGATCATTTGAATACACTAGTTCTGTTTTCTTAAAAACAGCAGCAGCCGGCAAGCTAACACGATCATCCACAAAAGCACGCATCTTAATTGTAGTCGTTTCTGTAATCTGAAAAGGTTTCACAAATAATGTTGAGTTGATTGTTGGCTCACTGCCGTCAACTGTGTAATAGATGTCCGTACCATCCGTATCACACGCCAGAGATACTTCTGCTTTATCAAGAAATATTTTGCTGTCTGAAGTTGTATAAGGTGTTGTAACAATAGGTTTAACATCATTATTAATTTGCGGAGTAGGACTCTTTGCTGCCCAATCTTTATTAGGTTCTGCTCCCATCTCCAAAACTAATTCCCCTCCGTCAGTAAGTTCAGAATAATCAAACCAGAACTTATCCAGAGATTTACCGTTCAATGTAGCGGATTGAATGTATCTATTTTTCTTTGAAGCATTTTTTGCAAGGATGGTAAATTTCTTTCCGCTATAATATTTATCATCCAACTGGATGGTGATTTTTTCAAATATCGGACTGGCAATTTCATAAACCGGTCTTGTAGAAGCGCCTCCATCCATTTCGAACAAACCTATTGCGCTCATTACATACCAAGCGCCCATCTGTCCTTGATCTTCATCCCCGGGATAACCGTTAACCGGGCCTGTTCCGTAATAGTTATCAAGAATTTCACGAACCCATTTCTGCGTGAGCCAGGGTTTCCCGGAATAATTGAATAACCATGCTGCCTGCATATTTGGCTGATTGCTGTGATTCACAAATTGACTGACGAAATTGGGTTTTGATAATTCAAATCCATCATCCAGCCTTTTATTAAATTCATCAATTCCCATCAGATCGGTCAGACCTTTTACATTATGCGGAACGAAAAAAGAATATTGCCAGGCATTTCCTTCTATATAATCCCTTCCGCCGAAATTATCTTCTTTGCCTACAGCTTTTACTACCGGAACAAAATATTTTATCCACGGTCCGCCGATGTGTTTTGCTCGAAAATATTTTGTTGAGGGATCAAATACATTTTTGTAAAATTGTGATCTGTTCATAAAATATTTATAATCATCACTCTTACCAAGAGATTTTGCCATTTGAGCCACACACCAATCATCATAAGCATATTCCAATGTATTAGAGACAGGTCCTTTTTCTCTCGGAACAAATCCCATTTCCATATACGATCTCAGATTATGATTGCCAACGTATCCCCCACATTCATACGGCTCTCCGGAATTAGTTTGTATTTCCTTCATCGCACGATAAGCCTTATTAAAATCAAAGTTCCTTATTCCTTTTTGGTAAGCACTAACTATGAGTGATATTTCATGGGATGCAACCATGATACTGGAATACTCAATTCCCCCGGGACCTTTTGAAAGCCACCCTCCCTTATCATAGATCTCCAAAAGTGAATTGACCCATTTGTTTGTGATATCCG
>QILJ01000482.1 GCA_003233295.1 Ignavibacteria bacterium
ATCTAAAATCTAAAATCTAAAATCTAAAATCTAAAATCTAAAATCTAAAATCTAAAATCTAAAATCTAAAAAGGAAAGTCCTCTGAAAAGTCAACTTTCTCTTCAATTTTTTCCTCCTTCGGCGGTTCAGCTTTTACGTGAACAATATTACTTTCTACATAAATAGCTTTATAAGGAATTGTCGGGCAGGCAAATTCACAGGCTCCGCAGCCAATACATATCTTTTCATTAACTTCCGGAGCTTTAAGATTATTTTCTATTGATACCATCTTTACTGCTTTTGTGGGGCAATGCTCGGAACATGCGCCACATGCGGTTTTTTGAGTGTAAACAATACAGTTATCTTTAATGAACTTAGCCTTGCCTATCTGAGTTAGTTTTTTCTTTTCCGTATCAATTGGCTCTATCGCATTGGTCGGACATACATCGCTGCAGATTATACATTCGTAATCGCAGAATCCTATTTTGTTATCCATCCTCGGCACCATCATTCCGAGAAATCCGTACTCAAGAAAAGAGGGTTGAAGCACATGAGTAGGACAAGCGCTAATGCATAATTGACAAGCTGTACAGCTATCCGTAAAATAATCAATCCCAACGGAACCAGGCGGAGTTATTGGGTTTGGTCTGAAAACGGGAATTTTATTTTTTTTGTAAACCTCAATTTTCTTTTGTGCATATGAAATTCCGGTTAATGTTAATGAGTATGAAACAAGACTTAGCAAAAAAGATCTTCTATCCGGATCCTCTTTTCTCTCTTCTATCATTTTTTCTCCGAGAAATTTTACAGGTTGAAATTCATATTTCAATCCATGTGTCGGGCAAACATCAAAACAGTTGAAACAACTAACGCATCTGGTGAAATCGATGTAGTCATTTTTTGTATCAATACATTCCGATTTACAAACCGTTTCACATACTCCGCAGCTAATGCATGTATCCTTGTTGACAACAATTCTAAAGAGTGAAAATTTTGATAGGAATCCTAAAAAAGCTCCAACAGGACAAAGAGTATTACAGAAAAATCTCCCGTTCTTGTATGAAAAAAGTACTACGATAAATAGAACGATAAGTGCGAAGACTATTGTAAAAATATCAGTGTTATTAAAAGTTGATGGTGATACGGAATAATTATCAAACATTTCCAGCACGTTTGAAATAATATTATTTATTCCGATAATAATAGGCTTAATAAGATGTGTCAATATTCTGCCATAGTTGCTGTAAGGATCCAATGAATACAGCAAGAATAAATTGCCGAATAGAAATGTAACTGCAGTGACCGTAAGAATTGAATAGCGAACCCAATTGAATGCCGGCTGGAAATCAAATCGGAGTCTTTTTCTCTTACTTCTTTTTAAAAACTTTCGTTTTGTATAAATAATAATATCCTGAAGCATTCCTAACGGACAAACAGTTGAACAGTAAATTCTGCCGGAAAACAGTGTAGCAAGAATAATAATTATAAATCCGATTGCAGCAATTGAAGTAATGTTAATAAATTCCAAAAGGGAAGGAACAAACTGAAGAAATAGAACTTTTTCAGAAAGACTTCTTGTCAAAACTCCTGTTATATCAAGGAAAAGTATTGATGTGAATATTAAGAATATTATGGAAGTAACGACTCGAATTTTTTTTAAGCGAGAGAGCATATGAACTTAAATTTTAATACGACTGATGGATAAATTTTTAAGGTTCATTGTTCCTATTCCCATTTCATCGGCAATCTTTATGTAATCAATATCTTCCGGATCGCTTCCGAATAATTTTGTTGCGGCAGCATCAGCTGCAACAATATCCGTGGAAATGATCTGTGACTTGTAGACCACGCAGTCATTTTTCGATACACCCTTCGGTCCGTTTTTTTTCATTACGCTGTATGCATCAATAATATTCAAGTCCGGTTTTCGGTAAGTAGGAAAATCAGCAATACATTGATGAAGGTCATTTCGATGCCAGAATCTTCTATCCCAAACTGTGCCCATCAGATTTTTCATTGCAATACTTAGCTCTGTTGAACTGTGATGTTTTAAGACCGGGATATTTATGAAAACATCGGATTCCAATATTAACTCGTGCACTGATGCTTTTTTAAGTGACTTGCCTCCGCTTATGGAAACCTCTTGATAATAACTATCACTATTTCCCGGTACTATTTTTCCACCGGCATTTTTAACTGCTTCTTCAATGCTGCTGTTAGAATAGCATAGCTGCCAATTGTCACATGTATGATCGAACACATACACATCTTTTGCGCCTGCTTCGTAGCAGCGTTTAACAACTCTGCCAACCAGTTTTGGATTAGTATTAGCCGCCCTTTCCGGTTCGGCATTCCAACCGATATTAGGTTTAATAACTACCACTTGATTCTTCTTTACAAAACGTTCTATACCTCCAACAGCTTGAATAGCTTTGTCAAACATTACATCAGGTTCTCCGCCTTTAATAGCAGCAAGATCGTATATCATATTGTTTTCTGATTTTCTAACGTTGGATAATAATCTCGGGGCAGTTCCGAAAGAGAGAGCAGTAAATGCTGCCATCCCGGCACCAAAGCTGTTCTTGAAAAATTTTCTTCTATTCATTTTATCTCCATCGCTTTTGGAATCAAAACTAATTGAAAACACACCACAGAATATTTCGAGAGTATCTATTTAACCCAATCGGGGCAAGTCCTTATTCTAACTATCTATTTCTTGTTTTGTTACTTTTTATCTTAACTCTATTGCATAATTCCAGTTTAACAAGATAAAAATATATTGTTCTTGATTCAAGTGATATTCATATTTTCAGCGATTCAGAGATAAAAATAAATCTCCCCGCCGCAAGCGGTGGGGAATTCATCCCTTGTCCGCCTTTGGTGGATTAAAACCAAGTCTTGCTAAAGAACTATCTTTGTAACAAACAATTAACCCTAATTATGCATTAGAAGGCTTCTAATGCATAAACGCTCTACTTGGAGTAAGGGATGATAACTTTTTACAAATAACCATTTGGGTTATCATCCCCAACTCCAAGTACGGCGGGGTTACCGAGATTTGATACAATAGATGAAGTCTTTGTTGCCTAAATTTTCTTTCCTATTGCATAATCTCGGATTAACAGACTACAAAAAACAGAATTTAAAATATGTTAATTTTATTTCCACTCTATACTTGTCCGACGTTTTTTTGGCGGGATAGTTCGATTAAAACAATTTTAGAACAACGCTTTTAAGTGTTAATACATCGCATTTCAATTCTATAATCCGTCTACGTCAAAACT
>QILJ01000465.1 GCA_003233295.1 Ignavibacteria bacterium
ATTAAATATCAGAGACCAAATGGTGATATGTTCGTGATCGATAACATAAAGATTATACACAAAGCTGAAGGAACCGGCGATCATACATTTTACGGCGGTGTTGGAATTGATAAAGAGATGCACGGGAATACCGGTATCGGCAACGGATTAATGCCTAAGATGTTTTCATACATAACATTGTGGGGAATAACAGATCTGAAGGACGGAAACGGAAATGTGATAGCTGCAAACAGAGTAATTCATTTGATGGTATCTTCACGTACAAGAACTGCAGATCTAAAACTAATAACCGATACTCAAACTGATAAAACCGATCATTCAAAAGATAAAGTTGAAACACATATCATTTTACCGCCTCTCGATATGCAGGGAAATCCTTCCCCGGTACCGGGTACAGGGCATGGCTTTTTACATCTAATGTTTGAGAATGTAAACTTGACGAATATCTAATAAGTATTGTTTAACAAGACATAGTCACATTAAAAAAACTCAATTATAATAATTATAATTGGGTTTTTTATCAGCAATTTAGAACCTAATATATTGTAAAACAGATTAGTAATCTATTCCTTTGTTTTCGGCTGTCTTTTATAACAGAAATTAACCGAAAGTTTTTAGAATGTGTAATTGATTTTCAATCTTTGAAGTACATAATCCGTGAAGTTTGTCTTTTATAAAAATAATCCCACGCCCATTTCATCATTACCTGCAGCCTATTATTGAAACCAACCAGGTATCCGATATGCACAAAGACCCACAATACCCATGCAGGAAACCCGCTGACCTGAAAATTTCGAAAGTCGGCAATAGCTTCATTACGCCCGATAACAGCTAACTTGCCTTTATCAAAATATTTAAATGGCTGGATTTCTTTATTCTGTAGTTTTGCGATAATATGTTTACCGGCGTATGTGCCCTGCTGCATTGCAACCGGAGCAATCCCAGGCAATGAATTTCCATTTTCGTCAATAAAGTTACCAAAGTCCCCTATTACATATACATTTTCATATTTGGGAATTGTCAGATCCTTACTGATCATCACTCTTCCTTTTTTATCAAACTCAATATTTTCATTTGCCGATAATATACTATTCTTAAATTTAGCTTTTACACCGGCAGCCCATAAAACAACTTTGCTATGAATTATTTCTGTTGTTTCGTTCGATCTAATTTCAACTTGATCGTTTTTAATATTAGTCACAAAGCAATTTGTTCGTATAGTAATTCCGAGTTTAGCTAATGAGTTTTCTGCCGATTTAATAAGTTTTTCAGGGAATCCGGGCAGAATGGTTTTCCCTGCTTCAACTAGATATATTTTTGCTCTTTCCGGTTTTATTCTTCTGAATTCATTCTTCAGCGTATATTTCCTCAATTCTGCCAAAGCGCCGGAAAGTTCAATCCCGGTTGGACCGGCGCCGATAATAATAAAGTTCAAAGGATATTCATCGCAAGGATGAAGCATCTCCGATTCAGCTCGCTCAAAAACATTCAATACTTTTCCTCTTATCTTAAGAGCATCTTCCAATGTTTTTAATGGCGGTGCCACTTGTTTCCAGTTTTCATTCCCGAAGTAATCGGGCATTACACCGACAGATATTATTAATTTATCATAATACAAATTACCGCACTCAACATTAATACAATTTTTATCCAAATCCACCGAAGTTACTTTTTCTTTCAGAACAGTAACATTTTTATACTTTTCAAATATTGTTCTCACCGGGTAGGCAATATCTTCGGGAGAAAGCTGGGCGGCGGCAACTTGATAAAGCAGCGGTTGAAATAAATGGAAGTTCCTTTTATCAATAATAGTAATGTGAAGATCATTGTTCCCTTTTAATAACTTTTTAGCAGCGTACAATCCGCCAAAACCAGCTCCGATAATTATTATATGTTTTTTATTTTTACTCATTTTCTAATTTAATAATTTATTTAATTCAAAGCTAAATGAATTATTGATAATAATATGTATGGTGCTTTACAAATAAGTGGATACTAGAAAGTAAGTATTTTCGGTTAAGTTCTAGTGTTGTGTTATTTCTGTAATACCGCTAAGATCTATTTATAATATCGTTGAAAGTTTTAGCTTTAGGTGTATTAAATTGATAAGTAATTACACTGGACGAATCATCCACGATCTATCCGGAGCGATCACTCATAAAAGAGAAATCATTACTCTTTATTTACGAGGATACCTTACTCCCGAGATTGTTTTGAAAACTAACCATAGCAAAGAAGTTGTCGATCGTTACATTAAAGACTGTCACAAGGTCGAAACCCTTTGGCAACATGGTATTACTGACTTCGATGAAATATCTCAATTAACCAGATTATCTGAAAAAGTAGCTCAGCAATGTGTGGATCTTTTGCCAACTAACCTGACTGCAGTCAGGCAAGTATTGAAAAATAGCATATCAAAGAACATTGAAAAGGAAACTGAGTTGACTTCTCAGTCTCCTTTTCCTTAAATTTATTCTTATTTTATGTTTTTATTAAAATGTTTTTTATTATTAAACATCTTAACTTATTGTTATTAAATACTTTATCTGCTCCTATGGTCATTTGATACTATTTAAGTAACATCATCTTCTTTGTTGAGGTAAAGTTACCAGCAGTGATTGTATATATATACATACCACTTGTAAGATCAGATGCATCAAATGTAACTTCATAATTTCCTGCCGGTTTTACATCATTTACTAATTCAGCAACTTCTTGTCCAAGCACGTTGTAAATTTTCAATGTTACTAAACCGTTTTCAGGAATTGAGAAATTAATAACCGTTGATGGGTTGAATGGGTTTGGATAGTTTTGGCTTAACGAGTAAACTTCAGGTATGCCTGTACCTAATTCCTTTTCTACATCAACTCCACCTTTTTCAAATTTCATTATACCATATTGAACGGCGGAAAAAGTTCCAACATAAGCTGTCATTCCATCAGGGCTGAAATCTAAGCCACGTGGATAAAGATCAGCAGCTCCAGTATCTTTTGCTGAATAGTGAAAGCTATCCACTAAAGTTTTGGTTGATGTATCATAAGCAAACCATGTAGGAGAAGTATAACTCAATCCTCTTGCATCATTTGAAACCCAAAGGAGACCAGTTGCCGGGTTTAATCTAATTGTTTCAATTGACATACCTTTTAGAACTGTATCAACAAGAGTAAATGGAGAAAATTCATCTGCACGTTTGTAAATCCACAATTGTTGTGCACCTGTGAATGCAGCCCAATAAATTGTATTACCATC
>QILJ01000015.1 GCA_003233295.1 Ignavibacteria bacterium
CATCAACAAAATTCCTGCAAATAAATCATACGAAGTAACAGTTTCTTACGTTGGTTATAAGACTAAATACATTTCAGTTTTTATAAAAAATACGAAGATGGCTGAAGTTGAAATTGCACTTATTCCGTTAAGTATTGAGCTGCAAACAATTGAAAAGATTGGTGAAAAGACAATTACTAAGAATTCAACAGAGATCAGTACTGATAAGATAACGATCAAATCCATGGAAAGTCTGCCCAAAGGCGTAGAAAGCGATTTATTTAAAACTATTCAATATTTACCGGGTGTTCGTTCAACGGGAGATGTTTCTGCAAGGTATTATGTTCGTGGTGGATCAAGCGATCAAAACCTGGTTCAAATCAATGGAATAGATATATATAATCCTTTTCACGCTCTTGGATTGTTCAGTGCAATTGACCCTGAAATGATTAACTCTGCTGAATTTTTAAAAGGGGGATTTCCCTCTCAGTATAGTGGCAGGCTTTCTTCTGTACTGAGTGTAATTTCAAAAAACGGCAATAAAAAAAAGTTTGGTATTGCAGGTGGTCTAAGTTTTTTAACGACAAAAGTGCTTATCGAAGGTCCCATTCCTAACGGTTCGTTTATTATAACGGGTAGAAAAAATTATTCAAACGAAATACTTAAAAAATATTTAAATAATAAGATACCACCAGTGGAATTCTATGATCTTTCTTTCAAATTATCTTATTCCAGTTCAGATATCTTTAAAAATGCAAAATTTTCTATTTTTGGTTACAGCAGTAAGGATAAACTTGACTACAATGATCCAACCAGAGAGTCAATCCAGTGGGAAAATAGGGCTATTGGTTTTGAATGGCTTCAGGTATATGATGTCCCAATCTTCTCAAGACTTGGCATTTCTTACACGACATTTAATGGTGAAACTAAACCTAACCAAAGTAACTTTAAACCCAGAAAAAATGATCTTAGCGATATCAAAATTAAATTCGATATTAATTCTGTGTTTGATAATAAAGATGAAATAAGTTTTGGATTGAAGATTCAAGCTATTGATACTAAACTTTCCCTGATAAATGCATTTGGTGTTAATTCAGATCTTGAAAAATTTTCTGCTAATTTAAGTATTTATGGCAAGTACAAATTTTTACAGTGGGAAGATTTTGGATTGGATATTGGAACACGTTATAATGTTAGCGGTTTAACTGATGAAGGAGGTGGCTTTTTTGAGCCCAGAGTCAATCTTAGCTATTCTTTATCTTCAATGATTACAATTAAAGCTGCGTGGGGAATCTATTTGCAAGAACTAACTACACTCTCAGATGAAAATGAAATAATAACTCTTTTTCGTCCTTGGATAATAATACCCAATTATCTGTCTCCCTCTAATTCTATTCAATATGGTATTGGGACTTTTTTCAGATTTTCGAATACACTGGATCTGTCAGTTGAAGGATATTACAAACTTATGCATAATATCCCGGTAGTTAATGATAAAAAGTTTACTGAGAATGATCCTGAACTCATTTCTGTTAAAGGGGAATCCTACGGTTGGGAATTTAAATTGCAGTATAGTGACAATCCGGTTAATATAACAACATCATACACTTTAAGCTGGGCATATAGAGAGCTAAATGATTATATCTATTATCCAAATTACGATTCACGAAATGCTTTTAATTTTCTCTTCGAATTTAATTTAGGAGATGGATGGATCACTAGTGCAATATGGAATTATAATTCCGGTTTACCATTCACTGAAATAGTTGGCTATTATGACAAAGCTTATTTACAAGATTTACATGGAATTGATCAATCCGGAGAAAATTTTCAACCGTTTACATTGTTAGGTGATAGAAACATTGGAAGATTACCAGATTATCATCGCCTTGATTTAAGTCTTTCCAAGCGAATCCAATTTTTTGGATTTAAAATGTTATTAGGAGCAGATGTAATAAATGTTTATGACCGTGCAAACATATTTTATTTCGATAGAGATACTGGTGAAAGGGTAAATATGCTGCCATTTATGATAACAGGAGTGATTAAGGTAGCGATTTGAAAACTGTAATATTAAATATTTTAGTAATCTCCGTATTATTTTTCCTTTCATGCGAAGATAACTTCAGTCCTTACGGTCAATTTCAGGAAAAGTATATTTTAACCTGTGTGCTAAGAGGAGATACAACTCTTCAAACCGCAACACTATCTCATAGTTATATGCCCGATAGTGTTGATCCACTCAATTTCAATGAAGACCCTTCTATCATTGGTGCTGATATCAGAGTTTGGTACGAAGATTCAGTATATATCTTTAGAGATACTACTACTGTAAGAGTTGATACATCGAGGTATAATTCACCATTTCATTATTATTATAATAACAGATTTAAAGTATTAAATTTACGCAGCATCGAAATAGAAGTATTATTGCAAAATGGAAGGAGATTAAGAGCAGCTTCTATAACTCCTGCTGAAATAGTTTTCAAATCTAACAGCAGCGTAATAATACCTCCGGTGAATTCTGATTTAGTTCAGTTTTTCTGGGAAGGTCAGGAATCTGGAACATTTTTCTCACCCAAGTTTGAGATAAAGTATCTTCACAATGTTAATGGTAACATAGAAACAAAATCAATTGAAGTTCCCTTAAAATATGAAAATAAGAATGGAGATTTGTTTCCCGTTTTTCCTCAGACATCAAATAGATTAAGTGTAATTTATACTATGGATGCAGTAATAAAAACCCTTGAGAAAATTTCGGAAGGTGATTCTGAAAAAGGGAACTATACTATTTTTCAAACTCCCATATTTAATTTACTTGCATTCGATAATCCGCTATCAACTTACTTATCTTCAACAGACCAATCCATTAATGATTTAACAGTTAATGTAAATACCGCTGATTTTACAAATATTAATGGGGGATTAGGAATTTTCGGTTCTCAAACAAAGAAAAATTATTCTACTATAAAATTTTTGCCGGACTTAATACAATCATTTGGTTATAATTTCATTTTCGATAATAATTAATGATCAATAAACGAAATAAATATCTCACACAACAAAAATTACAAAAAGAAAATCTGACAATTAGAACAATTGTTTCACTTCTTTTTTTAGTGACATTATTATTTGTTGGTTGTGATAAAGAAGTTACAAGAAGTCCTGTTGAACCGGAACCATCAAAGGGGATTATCAAAATTTCTTCCACACCTCTTGGAGCAACGATTTATCAAAACGGAAGGAACACCGG
>QILJ01000214.1 GCA_003233295.1 Ignavibacteria bacterium
CGCTTTATTTTCATAACCTTTGTCCTTTCGTTTGATTGAAAATAATCAAGCCCGATTTTTACTTTAAAAGAGCTTAAAATCTGGCACGATACTACCATGCGTTTAGTTACATGTCAACCCCAAAAACACTATCTTTATCGATGACAAATTTCAATACCAAGAACTATCCTTGGTATTGAAAAGTAATCTTTTTCTAGATTGCCACAGATTCGCCTCGCGAAGACAGACGAAGAAAGACGAAACTGGATTGCTTCGTTCCTCACAAAGACGATAGATGACAAATTGCTACGAGAAAAAACAAAACTCTGGATTGCTTCGCAGGCTCGCAAAGACGACGTTTGACGGTTAAACCCGAAGGGTTTAACCGTCTTTGTAAGGAACGAAGCAATCCAGAATCGTCGTTCGTTTTCGTTCGTCATCGTCCGTCGTCTTTGCGAGGCGTAGCCGAAGCAATCCAGAAGTTTGGTTATTAATGTCACATATATGAATCATCACATCCTTTGTTCGGAAATGATCAACTTTGAGGACTTGATCATTTCTACTTCTTTACGTTACGAGCAAAACAAATTAAATAAAGGAATTTATATATTCTTTCCAACAAAATCAGCTTCTACCACCCACCGGTCGGAACGTTTTCCAAATGTATCACATGTCAAAAGTGTTAAGCGATTAGGTCCAGAAACAGAAAGTGCAATTCTATCCGACTTAGCATCAGCACGATATACTCGACTTACTCTATAACTATATACATCATTACCTGAAATTGCTTGTATTAAATCTCCTTTCTTCAATTTATCAACACCAGTAAATGCTTTATACATCTGGTTTCTAACAACAGGCCAGTTGCTTGAATGCCCAAATATTAGAACATTTCTACCTTTTTCACCCAAAGTTGCAGAACCAGGATAACGTACTACTGAACTAGTTAATTTCTTATCTAATGCTTTTATGTTACGTGTTTTTGGATTAGTTACAGGTAAGTCCTTACCCAGTTTTGGGATTATTAAACGGTCAGGATATGCTGGTGGTAAATCACTTATCGCAGAAAAATTATTTTGAGAACCTTTCAAATTTACATTTGAATATGTAACACCTGCAGTAAGAGCTAAGTCTTTATTTTGTGAAATTATTGCCTCAACCTCTGAATCACTCAGAAAAGAGTTCTCAGTTAATAATATCGCTGTTCCCGAACCAATACCAACCAGCAAAAACCAAACCAAAATAAACACAAATAACATCTTTGGTTGAAATAGCATCGATGCCATATTGGGTATTTCTGATTTAATACTAGTTTTAGTATTACTGTATATATACTGGTTTGGTGAATTTATTAATCTATATTCCATAATTTTTAGTTTAGTGTTCGATACTATACTTTAGAAAAACTATCGTGTCAAGTACCTGTCAAAGATGTGCTAGCAAACCCTTGACATATATGTATAAACATGGTATTAATATACAACTCATTTAAAATTATAAAATATTTTATGGATACACAAGAAAATAATAATTCAAAAGTAAAAAACATTATAGCCATCATAGGGTTTATTATCCTATTGGTTATAGGTATTTGGAGTGCATTCCAAGTAATACGCTTTGTACCTCGCCTATTCACAGACAAAGGTGTAGCAACCCAAACTACCGAAAACAAAACTACATCAGAGAATAAGGGGATAGTTGTTAATATAAGCAAAGATACAATTAATTCAGGTGAGCCTGTTACTATTACTTGGAATTATACTGGTAATAATAATGGGATTTATTCATTTTCGTATGCATGTACAAAAGACTCTTACTTACAAATTTTCGGACGGTCAATACCATGTAATGACCCATACAATATTTCTACCTTAAATACTTCATTAGAAATCATTCCTTTTACCGATAGCAATAAAACAAACATCAAGTTTGCAATTACCTACACAAATAATAAAGGAAAAAGTATTCGTGATACTAAAACGCTTTCTGTAATTAATAATAATGCAGTTACATCCTCAGTGGTATCAAAAACAAATACTACGAAAGAAAATACTACTACATACAAAAAACCAAAAAGAGAGCCTATTGAACCTAAACCTATAGTACAAAAGGAGAGGGCTATCACCATTAAACGACCAACAGAAATAACTAAAACACGAACGATTATAGTTCCTAGAACTTCAAATCCATATGGAATAGCTGATTTAAAAGTTGAAATAGTATCAATTGGTGATATAAACAAGTTTGGAACATTTCAGCCAAAAGGAATTGTACATCAATATTCTCGTGGAGCAGTAAAGTTTAAGGTTACAAATATTGGAACTAAAGAAACTGGTAACTGGAATTTTTCTGCGATACTTCCAAGCAATGGTGGTTATGCTTTTAATTCACAAATGCAAGCATCTCTTATGCCAGGGTCTTCAACTGAGATATTTATGACATTTGATCAATTAATACCTGGAGTATATAACTTTACTGTAAGTATTGATCCTTTAAATTATATTCCAGAATTAAGTGAACAAAATAACATTGCATGGCAATCTTTCACAGTTCTTAACTATTAGTAGCATGTAGTGTAGTTAGGTTACAAATTAAAATCTGTAGATATAACACCCTGTGGCGCAAAGCGCCACAGGGTGTTATCCATTTATTTAAATTATTTCTTGAAATTCTCTAATTTTATTTTATGTCCCTCTATGAATTTTGTTTTAAATATCTAATGTTGCCTCAGTAGCATGTGATTGAATAAAAGCCTTTCTAGGAGCAACATCCGCACCCATTAATGAATCAAATACTCTATCCGCCTCTTGAGCATCATCAATCGTCACTTGCTTAAGTAATCTTCGCTCTGGATCCATAGTAGTTTCCCATAACTCATCTGGGTTCATTTCTCCAAGACCTTTATACCGTTGAACAGAAACTTTGGCTGTTCTCTTTTTTGTTTTTCCAGTCTCGTTTTCTTTTTCTTGCTCTTCCACATCTTCATCTTCAATATCATCAGTGGTTTCATCCATCTCTACATCTCCAGTAATACTTACCTTCTCCTCTTCTGAGTATGCATAATCAATCTTTTTACCCTGCTTTATTTTATATAATGGCGGTTGTGCGATGTATAGATAGCCGCCTTCTATAATCGGTTTGAAATATCTATAAAACAAAGTCAGCAACAGTGTGCGAATGTGTGCACCATCAACATCAGCATCGGTTGCGATAATGACTTTATGATATCGTAATTTTGTTATATCAAA
>QILJ01000244.1 GCA_003233295.1 Ignavibacteria bacterium
GAACAATGATGAGTTTGGAATTATCTGGGATAAAGTATTAGCTCCTTTTGATGTTCATCTTTTGGGGTTAAATATGAAAAAAGAATTGGTTATTGAAGCATCAAATAAAATTTATGATGAATTAACAAACAGCGGGTTTGAAGTTCTGTTTGATGACAGAACAAATGTTCAGGCAGGATTTAAATTTAAGGATGCAGATCTTTTAGGAATGCCCGTACAGATAATTGTCGGTGATAAAAAACTTAAAGAGAACAAGGTTGAGGTTAAGATAAGAAGAACCGGCGAACGATTTGATGTTGAGCTAAAGGATTTAAGTAATAAAATCAATGAGCTTCTGGCAACGGCTTAAATCTGATCTTCTATGTAAAATTTAATTAGAACACTCTCGAGTGCGATTTTCTAAGTAATAAAATAATCAGTTCTTTTGAGAAGATTGTAAATCTGATTATTTCGCATTTGAAAATAAGGGACTAAAAAAGGAATAGAGTAAAAGGTTTTCTTTATTATTTCATATGCGCATTATAATTTTAACTTCAATTCTATTATTTGTTACTAACCTTTCCTTTTCTCAAAGAAATAACTTAAACGGTATAAAATTTCTATCAAAAGAAGTCCCGCAATCATCAAGAACCTCAGTTCGTCTGAATGATGATGAACCAATTTATTTTAGTAAAAATTTAACAATTTCATTTGATCTTGCCTTTTGGTCAACATATTATTTTGGTAGCATACTCAGAGTTTTTGGAGAAAATGGTTCTCCCTTGAGAATGGTTTATAATCAGTTTAAGAGTAAGGATACAAGTTATATTCAACTCTTTAATTCGGATAACAAGAGTATCAACATTCCATTAGCTAAAAATGACTTAATAAGGAATAAGTGGTATAACTTTAAAATTACTTTTGATAAAAAGAACCATTCAATATCTGCTTTTCTGAATGAAAAACCTTTTGGCTCTATAGATTACACTTTTAAAAAGACAGAACCATTAAAATTTATTTTCGGTATAGTAGAATCTGATAATATGCGCGATTTCGACATTCCGGGATTCTATTTAAAAAATATTCGTGTTGAAGAAAATGAAAAACCAAAATACTATTGGCAATTAATCCCTGATTCTGAGAAAGGTCTAATTGATGAAGTAGCCGGATCAAGGTTACTCGTCAAAAATATCTCTTGGGTGATAGAAGACCATTTCAGTTGGAAGGTGCTGAAAGAGTATAATTCCAAGTCTTTCAACGGTGCCGCTTACGATTCAATAAATTCTCTTCTTTATATGGATTTCAAGAATGACATAGTGATCCTTGACTTAAAAACTGGCAGGGGTTCAACAATAAAATATAAAGACCCAAGCCCTGCATATTGGAATGATTTGTTTATCGATTATTCAAATAAAAGATTATATTCATTTATGAATGGAATGGATAAGATCTCTATTTATGATATAAATTCAGGATTGTGGATAAAAAAGGATACATCACAGAATAATGCGGCTAATTACTTTGGCAGTGCGAAGTTTGTTGGTAATTCAAATGGCGGGATTTATTTACTCGGCGGTTACGGACATTATACAGTAAAGAAAGATCTTTTCAAATATAATTTTGCTAAAGAAACCTGGGAAAAATTTCCATTGAAAAAAAATGAACTTCAACCACGAGCATGGTTTACACTTGGGAATGGTTTTAATCCGGGAGAGTATCTAATATTTGGGGGATTCGGAAATGAATCGGGAAAGCAAGAGGAAGACTTTAAGAATTTCAACGATATTTTCTTATTGAATTTAAACGATTCAACACTAACAAGATTGAATCATAGTTTAAATAACAAATTTGATTTTGCTTTCTTAATTAATTACCTCCATATAAACCAAAAAGATTCTAGTTTTTTGTTTGCCGCAAGACAGAAAGAAGATAAAGTAAATTTTATTACTTTATATAGTTATAATCTTCTTCAAAATAAATTGGAGCAATTAGCTGATACACTTTGGAAATCGGAGAATGATGATTGGATATACCATTATTTACACTATAATAAAACGACTAATGAGTTAATTACGGTAATCTACGATGATAAGAATGTAAAAATCTCCACTCTCAATTACCCGCCAGTGAAAGCATCGCTGCTGCCACAGAAACTAAAAGAAGAAAGCAGCATTTCATTTTTATATTATGCGGCAAGTGGAATTTTATTATTAGTTGTTATTGGTTTCATAGTCTTATTGAAAGGTAAGTATAAGATTAATAATCCAGAGGAATTAAGTTCCCGCGATTTATTGAATACGGATAATTTCAGTTTGACAAAGAAGTATATTCAAGTATTCGGAGGTTTTCATCTTTATAATAATGAGGGCAAAGATATAGTTTTAGATTTCAGTCCAAAGCTAAAAGAGATATTTTTATTAATTCTTTTAAGAAGTTTCAATCATTATCAGTATAAAGGTATAACATCTGAAAAACTTTCATCAATCATCTGGGCGGATTCATCTCCTGAAAGTGTAAAGTCAAGCAGGGGAGTTGCGATCAATAAAATAAGAAAACTGCTTTCTTCAGTTGAAGGAGTTGAGTTGGAGTTTGCAGATAAACTTTGGCTCATCAAAATAAATAATGGCGCAAGATGTGATTATGCAGAATTTATAAGATTAAGTGATGCTGTTAAAAATAGGAATGGTGCAGCAGATAATTCCATTGCAACTTTAATAAGTATTGTTGAGAGCGGTGAATTTCTAAAAGGGATTAGTTATGAATGGTTGGACCCGATAAAGTTTTCAATAAATAATAAGGTTATTGGATTCCTAAAACAATTTTTTGATTACGAAGAAGTACAACACGACCCGGAAAAATTTATTAAGCTCTGTGATGTAATTTTAAGTTTTGATTCTGTGGATCAGGATGCAATTAAACTAAAGCTTAAATCATTGTCATCTGCAGGAAACCACCACATTGCCAAAAGTACATACAACTTATTTGTTGCCGAATATAAAAGACTGTTTGATGAACAGTTCCCGTATTCATTCGATGAAATGATCTCTTCCTAAATATTCTTTTTGGATTAATCCAAAATTAACCCATTCTTTAACCTATCTGTTAACCCGGCAGCTTTTTATTTGTCATTGTAATTATTAAAAATAAATATAACGGGTAGTCCCCCAATATATTTTTCTCCGGACTTGGGGGACCGGAGTTAATTTAATATGAACCTGATAAAAAGAATATTAAAAGGGAAAAC
>QILJ01000458.1 GCA_003233295.1 Ignavibacteria bacterium
TGCTTCTCCATTGTTGCTGCTGAAACTAGTACGTTAACTTTTATTTCCATTCCCGGATTAGCTTATCTAACAAATCTAAATTTCTTGCAGATAGCATTTGGTGCTCTGCTGGGCAGAATAGTGGTTGCCTTTGTATTCCTTCCGGCTTATTACAAAGGTGAGATGAAAACAGCTTACACATACCTTGAAAATAGGTTTGGAGGTAAAACAAGATCCTTAGCATCGATAGTATTTTTATTTACCAGAGTAGCAGCCGATGGAGTAAGATTATTTGCAACTGCAATTCCGTTAAAGCTTATGCTCAATATTAGTTATCCCCTTGCGATAATAATAATTGCGGCTGTTGCATTAATTTATACTTATACCGGAGGTGTGAAAGGAATTATTTGGGCTGATGTAATTCAAATGTTCATTTATTTAGGCGGAGCATTGATTGCCGGAATATTTTTAATTCATCTTTTACCTAATGGCTGGTCTTCCGTTGTTAATGCTGCTGAAGCAACGGATAAATTTAATATTATCCACCTTGGTTTCAGCAAAGGGTTCTCCGGATTCTTCAGTCAACCGTATACTCTTATCGGGGGTTTGGTAGGCGGTGCATTTCTTGCGATGGCTTCACATGGCACGGATCAATTGATTGTACAAAAACTGCTTGCTGCTAAACAGTTAAAAGCCAGTCAAAAAGCAATTATAGGAAGCGGTGTTGTAATAATAATTCAATTTGCAATATTTCTCGTAATAGGAGTTATGTTATATGCTTATTATGGACCGTTACATGTAAAATCCGATGATATTTTCCCGATGTTTATTATAAAAGTACTTCCGCCGTGGTTAACGGGGATAATTATAGCCGGTCTGTTTGCAGCGGCTCTTTCAACACTTGCCGCTTCAATGAGTTCTCTATCTTCATCAGCTATGATGGACCTCTATCAACCGTTTTTCGGTAAAGCAGGAGAAGAGAAAAAACAATTAAGAATATCACGATTGTTTACCATTATGTGGGCATTTATGCTTGTAGGATCTGCAATGTTTTTTATGACTACTACACAGGCAGTTGTTGTACTTGCATTGAGTATTGCAGCATTTACGTATGGAGGTTTACTTGGTACATTTCTACTTGGAATTTTAGTAAAGAAAGCCAGGCAAGAAGATGCATTGGCAGGATTTATCGGCGGTATATTTATTATGATTACCGTGATCTCATTAAAATTAGTAGCATGGACATGGTATACGCTTGTTGGCGTAATAGCTACACTCCTTATTGGAGGTCTATTGAATGTTCTTTCCGATAGAGATAAAAAACCATTTTAAATTTCTTTCTTAATTGGCTCATTTTTCCAATATTCTTTTGATATCTATTAATGCCATTATACGAATAAGCAGAGACAAAAAGACTATTTAAAAGATTTAGGAATAATCTTACAAAACATTAGATGATATTTAAGAATGTAGCCGGTTTACATAATTTGATATATGCTTATAATTTATATAATTTCAATGAATAATAACGTTCGTTTTTATAAACATTTCTTTTTTAGGAGCCGTATTTAACTCATGAATATTAATTCAATAGCAAAACTCTAATTTACGTTGATGCGATTAAGTCCTTGTGCAAAAGGTATAAAATTCCCCTCTCCAAAAAAGATTTTGTGAAGTCAAATACGTGCTAAAGAAAAATAATTACTCAATTTAGGAGAAGAAAAGTTAATGGAAAAAGGACCAAACATAATTTCTATCATGTCGGATGATCACACCGCCAATGCTGTCGGTAGTTATGGAAGTAGAATAAACAAGACACCAAATATTGACCGGATAGCCAATGAAGGGATACGTTTTAATAACTGTTTCTGTACCAACTCAATCTGTGCGCCTAGCCGTGCTGTTATTCTTACCGGGAAATACAGCCATATCAATGGGGTTATAGATAATACAGAAGTATTTAATGATAAACAACAGACTTTTCCCAAATTGCTGCAAAAAGCAGGATACAAAACTGCAATGATCGGCAAGTGGCATCTTAAAAGCCCTCCAACGGGTTTTGATTACTGGAATATTCTTCCGGATCAGGGTGATTATTACAATCCTGATTTTATTGAAATGGGAAAGGAAAAAAAATATAGCGGTTATGTTACTGATATCATTACCGATCATTGCCTGAATTGGCTTAAAAACCGGGATAAAAGTAAGCCATTTTGCATGTTGTCTTATCATAAAGCCCCGCATAGCAATTGGATGCCGGGGATAAAGTATCTTAATAAATATGACAATGTTGATATTCCCGAACCCTTAACGTTTTATGATGATTATAAAACCCGAAGCGAAGCAGCTAAAGAGGCAACAATGCGTATTGAAAAAGAATTTTATAATGGATGGCATTTAAAATTAGATTCCAGCTTAGATAATGATGAGACTATCCGTAGAATGTGGATGAATGCATATAATAGGATGGATGAGAAACAACGAAAGGCATGGGATGCAGCATATAGTCCGAAAAATGAGAAGTTTTATCAAGCTAATTTGAAAGGCGAAGAACTGGTTCATTGGAAATACGAGCGTTTTATTAAAGACTATCTACGATGTGTAAAATCACTAGATGAAAATATCGGTCGTTTGTTAGATTATCTTGACTCTTCCGGTCTATCTAAAAATACGATTGTTGTTTATACTTCCGATCAAGGTTTTTTCTTGGGCGAACACGGATGGTGGGACAAACGGTTTATGTATGAAGAGTCGCTTCGCATGCCGTTGTTGATACGTTACCCGGATGGAATAAAACCCGGCTCAGTAAATGAAGATATAGTTCTTAATCTGGATTTTGCTCCAACTTTTTTAGACTATGCAGGAGTTAATATACCGGCTGATATACAGGGCGAATCTTTTCATAGTTTAATGAAAAATAATACTAACCTAAATTGGCGAACATCAATGTATTATCATTATTACGAATATCCTGGAAGACCGTACGTTAAAAAACATTATGGTATAAGAACAAAACGCTATAAATTAATACATTTTTATTATGATATCGATGCTTGGGAATTGTATGACTTACAAGAGGATCCTCATGAACTGAATAATATTTACGATAAATCAGAATATGCCGGTATTGTGAAACAACTTAAAGTAAAACTGAAACATTTACAACAAAAATACGGTGATACTAATTTCAGATAAAAATATCTTTATTTCTAATGATTTTATCTTCATAAGAAATAAAATT
>QILJ01000142.1 GCA_003233295.1 Ignavibacteria bacterium
CGCCCAAAAATATCGTAATCTGAAATCGATATATAAACTTAGTGAATAAAGGAGCAGTAAAATTAAATGATTGAAGGATTTGATAAATTAGAAATGTCTGAAGAAAAAAAGGACGATAAAAATAGTACTGAGAAAAAGAAGGGATTCAAACCCCCTCAAAAACCGGACGGCGATTTTGACTGGACAAAGGTTATTCGTTCTGTTTTAAGCTGGGGTGCAGTAATAATTGCTGCTGTTATTGTTATGCAGTTTATGAATGAGGATAAAAGTTCCGGTACAGAATTGGATTTTGATGAATATGAAAAGCTATTGAATGCCGATAAAATTAAAGAAGCCACAATACTTAAGGATGAAGCTAACATCTACATTTTTGAAGGCAAACTGAAAGAGAAAGAATTCATTAATAATAAGAGCATAACCAAGTTTCGTGTTACTATGGTTGAGCCGATTATTCAAGGTCAGGTTAAGATCTGGAAAGAAAAGAATGTTAAGTTTACATTCGTTAAACAATCTAATGATTGGATGACGCTTCTGATAAGTTTTATACCCTGGATATTGATAATTGGCGTGTGGGTAATTTTCATGAAAAGAATGCAGGGCGGTGGTCCCGGCGGACAAAAAGGGATATTTAGTTTCGGTAAAAGCCGGGCAAAATTAATATCTGAATCGCAGATAAAAGTTACATTTAAAGATGTTGCAGGAGCTGATGAAGCTAAGCAGGAGCTTGAAGAGGTGATTGAGTTCCTCAAAGAACCAACTAAGTTCCAAAGACTTGGAGGTAAAATTCCGAGGGGAGTGTTGTTGCTAGGTCCTCCGGGAACAGGTAAAACGCTTCTTGCCCGTGCTGTTGCCGGTGAAGCCGGTGTGCCGTTCTTCACGATCAGTGGCGCTGATTTTGTTGAAATGTTTGTCGGTGTAGGCGCCAGCAGGGTGCGTGATCTTTTTGAACAAGGTAAAAAAAGTGCGCCATGTATAATTTTTATTGATGAAATTGATGCTGTCGGTAGGCAGAGAGGAGCCGGTTTGGGCGGCGGACATGACGAAAGAGAACAAACCTTAAACGCTTTGCTGGTTGAGATGGACGGATTTGATCAGAACAATGGTGTGATAATCATTGCGGCGACAAACCGACCGGATGTATTGGACCCGGCATTATTAAGACCGGGCAGATTTGACAGGCAAGTTGTTGTCGATCGTCCAGATGTTAAAGGAAGAGAAGGAATATTAAAAGTTCATACACGCAAAACTCCGCTAGATAGTAAAGTTAATTTAAAAACATTAGCCAAAGGTACTCCGGGTTTATCCGGCGCGGAATTAGCTAACCTTGTTAATGAAGCTGCATTATTAGCAGCGAGAAAGAATAAGAAAAAAATTGAAGAGTCAGATTTTGAGGAAGCGAAAGACAAAATAATGATGGGTATTGAACGCAAGAGTATGATCATATCCGAGGAGGAGAAAAAAGTTACAGCCTATCACGAAATCGGTCACGTTTTGGTTGCACTTAAAACTCCGGCTGCAGATCCGGTTCATAAAGTTACTATCATCCCGCGTGGAAGGGCGCTCGGCGTTACTACATATTTACCGGTTGATGAAAAACATACATACTCAAAAGATTATCTCGAAGGTATGATAACTTATGCTCTCGGGGGCAGGGCTGCGGAAAAAGTTGTTTTTAATCAATTTACAACCGGGGCTGGTAATGATATTGAAAAAGCATCAAACATCGCACATAAGATGGTTTGTGAATGGGGAATGAGTGAAAAACTCGGTCCCATTGCTTACGGTAAAAAAGAAGAGGAAATTTTCCTTGGAAGAGAAATTACAAAGCATTCCGATTACAGTGAACTTACTGCACAAACAATTGATTCTGAGGTTAAACTGATTGTAAATAACGCGATGCAGAGAGCCGAACAGATATTGCTAGATCATTTGGATATTCTGCATAGCCTTTCAAAAGAATTGCTTGAGAGAGAAATTCTCGATGCCGAAGAGATTAGAAAGATTATGAAAGGGGAAGCATTACCCCCAATGCGGAAAAATAATAATGAAGAAAAAAGCACAGCGGATTCTAATGAAATACCCGAACATGTAAAAGAGATGCTGCAACAAAGAGAATCAAAAAATACTGAAACAAAAGAAGAAGATTCTAATGACAGCAACTCTTGATAAGGGGAATATAGATTACAAAACCGAATTGATGAGAAAGGGAATACATCTCCTCTCACTTTCGATGGCAATAATTTATTATTTTATTCCCAAGGAATTAGCTTTGAAAATACTAATTCCCATCACAGTCTTTTCCCTTATCCTTGATCTTGCCCGATACTTCTACCCGCCATATAGTAAGTTATTTTATAAAATATTCGGTTTTATGTTACGCGAGCATGAGATCAATTCAAAAAAAATGACATTAAGCGGTGCTACATATGTTTTTTTAGGTGTCACCCTAGTGGTTATTCTTTTTCCGAAAGTTTTTGCTATTCCGGCAATTGCAGTTCTAATTATTGGTGATATTTTTGCTGCATTGATCGGCAGAAAATTCGGACGTCATAAATTTTTAGCTAAAAGTCTGGAAGGTACACTTGCATTTTTTGTGACCGGCAGTATTGTGATTTTATTTTCTCCGAAAATTAATAACGATATGATTGAATATCTTATTGGGTTTGCCGCTGTAGCGGTTGCCGCAATAATGGAGAATGTTTCATACGGGTGGGCTGATGATAATCTTACCGTTCCTTTAGCCGTCTGTATTACAATGGCAATACTTTACTCGATTTTTTTACCACAATTGGATTTAATTTTACCAAATGTGCCGGTCTAAGTGAAACTTATTATGCTATTTATTGTTAAATCAATAAAATATTAATAGGATTGGGTCGCTATGAAAGTACAATTAAGATTATTAATAGGTTTATTAGCATTTTCTCTCATATTTATTTCGTCGTGTTCAAGCAAAAAGAAAGCCATCGGTAACGAGGATGATATAATTGTCGTAGCCGATTCAAGTCTGTACTACGAAGTGGAACCGGAACTGCTTCAAGTTTTCGAAAAAATAGTTTACACACCACAACCTGAGAATTTGTTTAATCTGCAGAGAAAAGACTACGTTGATCTTAACATTATTAAAACCCGCAAGAATATTATAATCTTAGGGACGCTTAACGATAGCGGTTATGTTTCTCAGTACATTCGCAAATCGCTTGATTCAAATGTTACCA
>QILJ01000372.1 GCA_003233295.1 Ignavibacteria bacterium
AGAGAATATAAAGAAAGAGAAAGCCACTATTTCCAAGGCAGAAGATATTTACTTAGAATAAAAGAAACTGATGGCGCTGGTTACGTTGATTTAAAAGGAAAGACATATTTGGATTTGTACGTTCGGAATAATGCAAGCTTTGAAAACAAACAAAGAGTAATTAACGAATGGTATAGAAAGGAATTGAAAAATATACTTCCAGAGTTGATTGAACATTGGGAAAAGAAAATTTACGTGAAAGCTGATTTTTATGGAATTAAACAGATGAAAACAAAATGGGGTTCTTGTAATATTGCAAAAAAGAGAATTTGGTTAAATCTTGAATTGGCAAAAAAACCGATTCACTGTCTTGAATATATTTTGATTCATGAAATGATTCATTTACTTGAACGAAATCATAACGACAGATTTAAAAGTTACATGGATAATTATTTACCGAATTGGAAACAGATTAAAGATGAATTAAATAGAATACCGGTAAGTCACGCGGATTGGAATTATTAAAGCCAAACCGAGAGCCATAGGCATCCCGATGAAAAATCGGTAAGAGAGTATGTCTTTCATCGCGCGGAAGAAATGAAACTTGTAGCAAATTTGAAAGAGAAAATGACTGAAAAGAAGAACAGCCAGCAGCTAACAAAGGTTATACACAATGCGAGGTTCATTATAATTACGCTAAATTTTACTATAATAGTATCATCAATCTTTAGGAGCTATTCATGAAAAAGTTCATATCACACATTTTAATTTTTTTCCTCGGAGGATTGATGCTTAACTGTACATTACCACCAACAAAGGAGAAGAAATTTATGCCGGTAAATTTACGATGCGATCAAGTACAAAATCCTTTGGCTATAAATAATACAACTCCAAGACTTAGCTGGGATCTACCATCATTGGAGGAAACGCAAGAGCAGCAGGCATATCGTATTCTTGTTTCCAGTTCTGTTGAAGATTTAAATAAGAATATCGGCAACTTATGGGACAGCGGCAAGATTAATGGCGATCAATCTCAATATATAAAATATGGCGGTATACCGCTTCAATCAAGACAGAAAGCATATTGGAAAGTCCGCATTTGGAACCGGCATGATCAGCCGTCCGAATGGAGCAAAACGAATAAATGGCAAATTGGACTTTTAACTAAGGAAGATTGGGAAGCTAAATGGATTGCTCTCTCAGAAGATAAAAATCCGGATTCTCCCGAAACCTATCCGGCTCCATATTTTCGCAAAGAATTCAAAATAAGTAAACCGATAAAGTCGGCAATAGCTTACGTCAGCGGTTTGGGTTACTATGAACTCTATCTGAATAGTGATAAGGTTGGAGATTATGTACTAGCTCCTGCTCCAACAAATTACGATAAACGTAATATACGTAAACTGCTATATAAATATAACGATCGTTCAAAGACTCGTGTTTTGTATAATACTTTTGATATTTCCGATATGCTGAAACAAGGAGATAATGCTGTTGGAATAATACTTGGGAACGGCTGGTATAACCAACGAGACCGACAGACAGAGGGCTGGATGTGGTATAATACTCCACGACTTATTATGCAGATGGAAATTGAATATGATGACGGAACTACGGAAAAAGTAATTAGTGATAACAGATGGAAAGTATCTACAGGCCCGCTTCTGCACGATGCTATATTTACCGGTGAAGTTTACGACGCACGTTTAGAACTTTCTGGCTGGAATAGCTCAGGCTTTAATGATTCGAAATGGCAAAAGGCATTAATTGTAAAAGCGCCAACCGGTAAACTACAAGCGCAGTTAACGCCGCCGGATAAAGTTGTTAGAAGTATCAAACTAAAATCCAAAACTGAATTGCCAGATAAAAAATATTCATATGATTTTGGTGAGATGTTTTCGGGCTGGGTAAAAGTTAAGGTTCAAGGTAAAAAAGGAAGTCGTATTACTCTTCGTTATTTTGAAGAACTGGGAGGCAATTATAGGCAAGAAGATGTTTATATTTTAAGCGGTAATGGAGTTGAGGAGTATGAACCTCGATTTACCTGGCACGCGTTTCGTAATGTTGAAATAGAAGGTTTGTCTGAATCAGTAAAACTTATCGATATCACCGGCAGAGTAGTGCATACGGCAGTTGATTCAGTAGGATTTTTTGAATCTTCCAACAAGCTTTTTAATAGGATTTACAAAAATTACATACGAACTCAACTCGGAAATTATCACGGCAGCTATAGTAGTGACTGCCCTCACCGCGAAAGACTCGGTTATACCGGTGATGGACAACTTCTCGTGGAATCATCCATTTTCAATTTTGACATGTCTCGATTCTATCGCAAATGGCTTAACGATATAGCAGATGTACAAGATAGTGTTACTGGTTTCGTTCCTCATACAGCACCATTTGGAGGCGGTGGCGGCGGACCAGCATGGGGTTCTTCCTATGTTATAGTCCCCTGGTTTTACTATATATATTACGGCGATTCAGATATATTGGAAAAACATTATTCAGGAATGAAACATTGGGTAGAGTATCTTGGAACACGGACGAATAAAAACGGACTGGTGGATAGAGAGGAACCGGGAGCTTGGTGTCTTGGTGATTGGGCAGCGCCGGGAAAAGATGAGGTTCCCCCACCCTTTGTAAATACATGTTACTATTTTTACGTAACTGATATTCTGTCGAAAACCGCTGCCGTGCTGGATAAGGAGAAAGAGAAAAAGTATTACGCTGATCTTGCAGTGGAGATCAAAGACAATATCAATAAAGCATATTACAATAAAGAAAAAAAACTGTATTGGGAAAACCGTCAGGGAGCAAATGCGTACCCACTAGCTTTTGGTATTGTACCCGAAGATGATGTTGCTCAGGTTGTCGAAAGTCTTGTCAAAAACATTCTGAATAATAAAGGACATTTAGACAGCGGTATTTTAGCAACGCCTCTGGTTCTTGACGTTCTAAGTAAATTCGGACGTGAAGATATCGCGTTTACAATGATGAACCAGAGAGATTATCCTGGATACGGTTACGTTCTGGAAAAGCAGACTACCACACTCTGGGAATATTGGGATGGCAAACTATCGCATAGTCACCCGATGTATGGCAGTGTGATCCGCTGGTTTTTTAAGGAGCTTGCCGGTATTAATCCAGACCCTGAAAATCCAGGATTTAAACATACCATTATTAAACCCTTACTTAGCGGTGACTTAACTCATGTTTCCGCTAGTTACAATTCAAT
>QILJ01000452.1 GCA_003233295.1 Ignavibacteria bacterium
GGTTCTGGTTTGGGATTAAAGGCAGAGGAAAGGAAAGACTAAGGATTCGGGACTAAGGACAATATGTGACGGCTTTCGAGACGTAGCCGACAAAAACTAAAAATCAGTAAATACCTCAGAATTCTTGGAAGCAGACATTTTCATATCGATAAAAATCGTCTCAGTTCAACCATGGTTGTTAGCTCGCAGGTTGATTTTGTAAAAACCATGCCATATTCTAAGTATAATTGAGAGAAACACCTGAGTTTTTCTCACGACCTGATTTTAAAAGGTTATTTCTTGATGTAATGGAGTAGTCAGTGCAAATTAGAGATCAAGGAAAGAGATTGCCAAAGAGTGTTGACGTTCGCTCTTTCAATAGACCTGTAAAAATCGCTTTTCTTGTTCCATCTGAAGAGACTCATACTGCCCAGTGGATATTAGATGGTATTTTCTATGAAGCATATACTCGCTGGGGAGGTAGCTGTTCACTGATAATACCCTTTCATGATGGGGTTCCCCTACATGAGGACTATATATTGTGGTTGTCCTATCTTGATCCTGATTTCGTATATTCATATGTTGATCTAGATAACCATATGATTAGTAAAATTAATACGGCTTCAATGCCAATTCGAATGGATCGACATAGAATCAATGGTGAGCCAGGTCGTTGGAGAGATTTTCTCCCCCAATGGCCTCATGGATTTGAACCTGTAAAGTCTATTTCAACATTGGCTAGCCCCTTCGCAAATTACTTTAGATGGAATGAAAGCCCCTCACCTCAAACGTATCTAACTCAGTGGTATGAAGTTGATGAAAAACGCTTTCTACCAGATAATTTTGGGGTCGCATATGATGCTATGACTGGAAATTATGGAAAATACGGCATTTTTGAGACTTTGTCTTACTGTTCAGATGAAATTCCTAAAAATAATACTGTTGGTAATTACCGAAGTGCAGACTTAACCGATATTTTAGAAAAAATATCGTCAAAAAAATTAAGAACTTTTGCTCACCTCGCTGCTATACATACGGAGGGGATCAATCACCCTTCGGATATTAGATGGGATAACTCATTTCAATTATTTATAGGAGATACTGTCAACACTAGAATAAATTTTTGGAATAGTCGAAACTTATCGCGTAGCTTTAGTGAACATGATTTTTCATCACTGATCGTTTCATCCACTCAGCTTGATGATGATAAATTTTGCATTCAATTAGGCCATTTTTTAAATAAACATAATTTCAAAGGTGCAAATAATGGACCTGCAAATACATCAATTCATAGCTTCGAAATTGATAAAGAAAATTGTCAAAAAATAGTTGATAAGTTACAGCCTATGACTTGGACAAATGTTTATGTTAAAGATATGTTTGACCAGAAAGTATTGCCTGATAGTCAAAGCTTTAAGAATTACAGTCCACATAAAGGGACAACCTGTCCTTCATTTAAGATAAATGATACTTCTCACAAGTACATTGCTTACGAGCCAGAACATTTCCGATATTTAGCGCCAAACTTTTTATATGCAAAACGAGGGCAATGGTTGGTTGAGTTGCAAATTGAAAGGCATCAAGGTGATAGTAAGTTTGATAATGTACTAAATGATTGGATTCTCCCTAGGCGTTATGAAATCGTAAAAACGTTTACGAATAATATGGGAAAGATAGCGAAATCATTAAACTTAATTGTTATACCATTTAACCCAAAACAGTTAACATTTGGCGGTGACAGTAGTAATGGTAATGAGGTGAAATTGTTCATACCCGAAAACGATACCATTTTACGAAATTTAATTCTAAAAGTCTCAGCAAGGTTTGATGATATGAGATCTTGCTTAAATCGTGATAATAAATACGAAGACTTAGTATTGTCAGATAAAGGGAAAAATCATCGAGGTGTTGTTGCTCTATTTGGGAACAGTGTGCTTGATGCGAGTATATTAACAAATTCATACTGGCGAAAAATTATCAGAGATTCACATGTTGGGAAAGACAGCAAAAATTCCATATCTGCTCTAAATGAATTGGTGACTTTTGTAGATGAAATGAAGTCACAATATGGTGAAGGCAACGAGAACTCCTTGGATATTCTTACCACTAAACTGGTGAGTTTAAAAAAAATTGTGAAATCATATTCCGGAAAAGAAAAAGAATATTCCTTAGATGCTCTTAATGCTATTGTTGACAAATATACACCAGATGATTTGGAAAATTTAATAAAACAAATGGGGTTTATTAATTTCGGTGATACAAAAAAATATCTCAAAGTAAATCTCAAAGATACAATTGAAAATCTAGTTCACAAAGGGGTTTTACGACAACTTTATTCTTGGTCATGCAAATATTGCGGTAGTCGCAATAAACGCAGTTTGGATTTGATAAAATTAGAAAACTATTGTGATGTTTGCCAAAATGAACATCAAGTCCCAATCGATATGAAATGGAAGTATTCGGTTTCACCATTTGTGGTGTCGTCCCTAGTAGAGGCAAACGGGTTAACTGTACTTTGGGCAGTATATATATTACTGGAACAGTCACGATCACAACAATCAATTTATTTGCCTGAGGTAGATTTATACCCTGTATATGATGCAGATGAAAAAAATGAAATTGATTTAATCGCGCTCATAGATGGGAAGCTGACTGTAGCAGAAGTAAAAATGAGCGCGGCAAGTTTTATAAATTCTTCTCGAGAAGCAGAGATATTTCTAGATGAACTAGAAAGAATTCAGCCTGATATTGCCTGCCTAATATTTGAGCAATATTGTGCCAACAAAGAGGAAGAAGGCAAATATAAAAGTAAGTTAGAGGATTTGATTAAAGATCTAAAAACAAAAGTACCACAAATGACGGAGTTAAAATTCATTGTTGCAATGGATAACCCAGACTTCGCTGATATTCCATTAGAGCTAGGGCCTTATGGGGATAGAACATTCAAGTTATTGGATTCTTTAAAATACTGATTTAACTACCCATGGTTTTGGACACTATGCTAAGAACAATTACTAGACACCCATATATTTCTCTATGTAACAATTACTAGACACCCATATATTTCTCTATGTAAACACACATAACCTCATCAGTTCAATTGACAAGATTCAGCATTTGGACATTTTTAGAAAAACCAATGGGGTCAGACTCGATTGAAAAAGAATTAATCGCTATTCTTAATCGCTATTCTTAAAAACTTCACTTCGTCTATCGCCGCC
>QILJ01000111.1 GCA_003233295.1 Ignavibacteria bacterium
CGGCAACAGAAGTTAATGTAGGAAGCGAAATCCCAACAGAATTCAAACTATCGCAAAATTATCCTAACCCGTTTAATCCGAGTACAATAATTAAATATTCTATCCCCAGCCTCGGCAGGCAAGCTGCCGTAGGGAAAGGTCATGTCCTTTCCGTACAACTAAAGGTTTACGATATCCTTGGACGAGAGGTTGCTGCCTTAGTAAACAAACAGCAGAAACCTGGATATTATGAAGTGAACTGGAATGCATCCAATATAGAGTTTATTCTACTTATAGTAACAGACAATTCATTAAAACAAATAAAATGATATTGATGAAATAACCCGTGTTGTTTATCAACATTCAATCATTCCGATAAAATCAATGCTACATAATTGTTGAGTTTATTAGTGTACTCTTATAAATTTTCATTTGTGTTTTGAATTGGTATTACAAAAAAATATATTGTAAATTATTTTTATAAAAAGTATGATATTTGATAATCCATCAGAGAAATGAAAACAGAAGATAATTTACAGTTCGGTATAAAGTTCTGGGTAATACTTGCTTCAATAATGATTGTAATCGCTGGAATAAAGGAAATGGCAAGTCTAGTTACACCATTATTCTTGGCTTTGTTTATCACAGCAATTTGCTACGGACCGTTTATTTGGCTGCAGAAAAAAGGAATACCGGAGATTCTTTCTTTGATTGCAGTAATATTTGGGATTGCATTTGTAACTGCTTTAATAGGAGCCGTTCTGGGAACATCCATTTCAGGGTTCATTGAAAAAATGCCTTTTTATGAAGATAAATTTAATAACTATTGGACAGAAATAAATCAGTGGGCAATTGGTGTAGGATTGCTCGAAAAAAATAGCGGTATAGAGAAGCATATTAATCCAAGCAGTATAGTATCAATTGCCGGTAGTATTTTTACGGGTTTGGGTAACCTTATGAGTGATTTTTTGCTCGTATTAGTTGTTGTGATTTTTATGCTTCTTGAAATCTCAATGTTCATACAGAAAATGAAATTGATCAGCACAGATTCTTTACGCAATATTGACAATATAATGCACAACATGAATACTTATTTTGGAACCAAAGCTATTACTAGTCTTATAACAGGTGTTTTCATTGCCGTTTCCCTGGCAATTATTGGTGTCGATTTTCCAATCCTTTGGGGCTTTCTTGCATTCCTGTTGAATTTCATTCCTAATATAGGTTCAATAATAGCGGCTGTACCTGCGGTTTTACTTGCATTGGTTCAACTTGGTCTTACTAGTGCAATAGAAACAACTGTTGTTTATTTGGTTGTCAACGGAATTATTGGCAATATGATTGAACCAAAATTGATGGGAAAAAATTTAGGGCTATCTTCGCTAATAGTATTTTTATCAATGATCTTTTGGGGCTGGATATTGGGAACCATAGGAATGCTGCTTGCCGTTCCATTGACAATGACTATAAAAATAATTTTTGACAGCATGGATGAAACAAAACATATTGGACTTCTGATGGGTGATGAATCTTCTGTTGAACACTATAAAGAAAACAAAATCCACAGAAATAACAAATTACCATGAAAATTAAATTATTGTTATTATTTATCCTACTATTTTCATTCGGTTGCTCTAATGAAAAAAACACAACTAATAAAACGGAAACTCCTGTCAAAGAAATTACAAATAAAGCAACTTCAAATGACATTGATAAAATTTTTAATGCAGCTTTAGAAGGAAATATTGAAACTGTCAAAAAGCTTATAGAAAACGGATTTGATGTGAACACACAAAATCAAGGCGGACAGACATTATTGATGTTGGCAGGATTTAACGGTCACACAGATATGTGTGAATATCTAATCAAAAAAGGAATTCATATTGAAACACGCGACAGTGACGGAAGGACTGCACTTATGTACACTTCCACCGGACCATTTGCTCAAACCGTAGAATTCCTAATAAAAAAAGGCGCTGATGCTAGTGCAGTTGATACTAAAGAACATTGGACGCCGCTGATGTTTGCCGCTGCCGAAGGTCAATATGATGTAGTAAAATTACTCTTAGATGCCGGAGCTGACACAACTATAAAAGATGTTGATGGTGGTGATACTGCCGAATCTTTTGCAATTCAAAATAAACATGATAAAGTGGTGAAATTGATAAGGAAATATAAGTAACTACTTTCTGCTTGCTTTTTTATAGAGGCTGATATATTTCTCTGCAGATCGTCTCCAAGAAAAATCTTCTCTCATTCCATTAGTCTGAATCTTTTTCCATACCGGTTTGTTATGGAAATCACGAATGGAGCGCTCAACTGCATTTGTCAATGCGTATCCGTTGTAGTCGGTAAACGAGTAACCATTGCCGGTATTCTTACCAAGTGCACTCATTTCATCCCAATCTTTTACTGTGTCGGCAAGACCGCCGGTCTTTCTTACTATCGGAACTGTTCCGTATTTAAGCGAGTATATTTGGTTCAGTCCGCAAGGCTCGTAATGCGAAGGCATTAAAAACATATCAGCACCTGCTTCAATTAAATGTGAAAGGTCGTTATTATATCCGACATAAATTCCAAACTTGTGTGAATACTTATTTGCTAATGCATTAAAAGCAGACTCATACTCATATTCACCGCTGCCCAGTAATACCAGTTGAAAATTTAAACTCATTAAATATTCCATTGAGCTAAGAAGAATATCAAAACCTTTTTGAACTGCGAGTCTGGAAATTACAGCGATCACAGGAATATTTTCATCAAAAGCCAAATCGAAATGTTTCAGCAGTTCTTTTTTATTTTCCAATTTGCCTGAGAGATCCTTGATGGAGTAGTTGTGAGGAATGTGTTTATCTGTTTCCGGGTTCCAGATATTATAATCTATTCCATTCAAAATACCGTAAAAATCTTCCGATCTATAATTTAAAACATGATGCATTCCAAAACTGTATTCCGGCAGTAATAATTCACGTGCATAGGTTTCACTTACAGTGGTAATGATATCAGTAAAAGAAATTCCTGCCTTAAGAAAATTCAGTTTTCCTTCATGCTCAACTTGTCCGGGACTTTCAAAAAATCTCGGATTGATCTCTGCCTTGTATAAAGTCTCCTTCGGGAAACTCCCTTGATACCCGATGTTGTGAATTGTAAATACCGTTGCAGTTTTATTGAATATTTTATCCCAACTGTAATTATCCTTTATCAATAAAGGAATCAAACCGGTCTGCCAGTCATTAAGATGCACTATGTCGGGCTTCCACTTTAACTTTTGAATTAATTCAATTACAGCTTTCGAAAAAAGAATAAATCTTTCATCTTCATCAATATCGTTTGTGTAAATTGTATGGCGATGAAAAAAACGGGGATAATCGATAAAATATATCTCAACACGAGAATTAGGCAAATATCCTTTATGAAAATGCACATCCAAACTTCTGCCGGAAACACGTATTGGAATATTGCCGATCCAGCTGATATATTCGAGACCAAATCTTTTTTCATCAACAGAAAAATATTTGGGCATAAAAACTTTAATATCATGTCCAAATTCTTTGATCTCTTTGGGCAGGGAGCCTGCTACATCGGCTAAACCACCTGTTTTTGCAAAAGGTACAACTTCGCTAGCTACGAATGCTATCTTCATATTATCTGTTTTGTTCAATAACTATAAATTTGAACACTAAATTTATTAAAATTTGAGCGGAATTATGAATAATTATCAATTCATCGGTTGATTTAACCAGAGGCTTTAAGATAAAATTGAATTTTGATTTGTATAAATCTAAAAATGATAAAAAAAAATTTTGTATATTAATACCAGTTTAGAATAAGTAAATAAATAATAAATTAGTAAAGGTTGAAAAGATATTGATGATGCAAGTTGGGCAATTGCTGCTCTATAACGAGGAACGTTATGAGTAGAGGAAAGTCCGAACTCCAGAGAACAGGGTGCCGGATAACGTCCGGGGATCAAATGCGTAAGCGTTTGATTACGGAAAGTGCAGCAGAAAAAATACCGTCCCGCTTATGCGGGGTAAGGGTGAAAAGGCAGGGTAAGAGCCTACCGCTTTGTTAGTAATAGCAGAGGTCCATTAATGGAGTCCCGCGACTTGTCGGGATCAGTGTAAACCCCACCTGGAGCAAGGTCATGTATAAGACTACCCGTCTATTTTAGACGGGTCAAAGTTGTTCGCTTTGTATGTCTTGGGTAGACCGCTAGAGTTTGATAGCAATATCAAATCGAGATAAATAATTGCCGTCCTGATTATTCGGGACACAGAATTCGGCTTATAGACTCGCATCATCAGTTGATTTTCTCCTATTAGAGAAAATGATTGAAAAAATTTGGAAGATTAAAGATCAACCCGATGAAAAATCGGTTTTGGCTTTAGCCGATAGTTTAAACATATCTAACGTATTGGCAACGGTACTTCTCATCAGAAAAATAACTAATTTTTACGAAGCAAAAACTTACTTTCGTCCTGACATAGAAACGCTTTACGATCCCTTTTTGATGGATGGAATGCAGCAGGCAACAGACCGTGTGATTGATGCAATAACCAATAATCAAAAAATTGTTGTTTACGGAGATTATGACGTTGACGGTACCTCGTCCGCGGCATTGATGTATTTATTCCTTAAAGAATTAGGCGCTGATGTTGAAGTGCATATCCCGAATCGTTTGACAGACGGATACGGACTTTCGAAGGAAAGCATTGATTATTTAGCTGAGAAAAAAACCGATTTAATGATAACAGTCGATTGCGGAATTACTGCTGTGGAAGAAATAGCACATGCCACCGAACTGAACATTGATACGATTGTTTGTGATCATCATAAACCTAAAGATAAAATTCCGGAAGCCGTTGCGGTGCTTGACCCTATCAAGCCAGGCTGCGATTACCCATTTAAATATTTATCCGGCGCCGGAGTTGCATTCAAATTAGCAAGGGCAGTTGCTGATAGAGTTGGACGGAAAGACATAGTCCTACAATATCTTGACCTGGTTGCCTTAGCGGCAGCGGCAGATATTGTATCGCTGACTGATGAAAATAGAATACTCGTGAGAAAAGGGATGGAGCTTATCAACAGCAATCCCCGTCCCGGAGTGTTAGCGCTTATCAAAAGTGCAAAAAAAGAACCGGGAACTCTTACGGCAGGTCAAGTTGTTTTCACAATTGCACCTCGTATAAATGCTGTAGGGAGAATGGGAGATGC
>QILJ01000523.1 GCA_003233295.1 Ignavibacteria bacterium
TGCCGAAAGATCATTATCTAATTAGTCGTAATTCCCGCACACCTGATGATATGAACAGAATCGGTAAATCTGCATGTGATCAATGCAGTTATTGTACGGAATTGTGTCCGCGGTATTTGCTTGGATATGATGTTCAGCCGCATAAAGTCATGAGGTCACTTGTGTTTTCAAAATCGGATGAGAATTATTGGAATCAATATGCCGATCTCTGTTGTGAATGCGGATTGTGTACGTTATACGCATGTCCTGAAGACCTTTATCCGAGAGAAGCATGTCAGCAGAGCAAAACAGAAATGAGAGCACAAAACTTTTCTTTCGAGCAAGTAAAACCAGTAAAAGTTCATCCAATTAAAGATGGAAGAAGAGTTCCCTTGAAACAGTTAAGAAAAAAACTTAATGTAGTAGAGTATGAAAAACCTACACCTTTTACAGAAGAATCACCGTCACCAAAAACCGTTAAGATAATGTTAAAGCAGCATGCAGGAGCGCCGTCTATGGCAATTGTAAATGTAGGTGAGAAAGTTTCAAAAGGTCAGCAGATAGGCAGAACAAATGAAGGGGACTTAGGCGCTAATATCCATTCCTCTATAAATGGAGTTGTAAAGGAAGTAAGTTCAGAATTTGTTATTATTAGTAATTAAAAATTATCGGAGTTAAAATGGAGTTGAATTCATTAGGATTAGTTGAGATGTCGAGTATTGCTGCCGGAATGGAGGCGGCTGATATCATGTTAAAAACTTCTGAAGTTGAATTGATAATGTCCAGATCAATTTGCTCCGGTAAATATATGGTTCTGATCGGCGGTGATGTTGCCGCAGTACAGACAGCAGTTGACAATGCCGCTCAAACAATTGATTATGCATTGATCGATACTTTTGTAATTCCAAATGTACATAAGGATATTTTCCCGGCTTTATCAGGTCATACAGAAGTTAAAGAATTACAATCACTTGGAATATTGGAATCATTTTCAGTCGCTTCATTAATAGAAGGAGCTGATGCTGCTGTTAAATCTGCTTCTGTACAATTACTTGAGATTCGTTTAGCGATGGCATTAGGGGGAAAAGCGTTCTGTACAATTACAGGTGATGTTGCAGCTGTTCAAAGTGCTGTTGATTCAGGAGCAAAATTAATAAGTGAAAAAGGACTTTTAGTTAATAAAGTTGTTATCGCACAACCAAGAAAAGAGTTGCTCTCCGAACTAATTTAAAGTATATTTCACGTCAAAAATTTTTACTTTATTCAGTAATATTTAACTAATGTTAGGTATAACGGATATATAATCATTTATTTGCATATATAATCATAATTATGAAAGTATTGAAATTTGGGGGATCTTCAGTAGGGACTCCGGAAAGAGTAGAAAATGTAATTAATATTCTTAAAACATATAAGAATACCCGCATCGCTGTTGTCTTTTCAGCATTCCAGACTGTTACTGATAATTTGATAAAACTTGGAGAACTGGCTAAATCAAGTGATGAGAATTATCTAAAACTTTTGAATGAAGTTAAGCAGAAGCATATTGATACGGTTGATAAACTGATCCAAAAAACAAAAAGAAAAAAAGCTAAACTTTATGTGGATGAACTTTTCAGCGATCTTTCGGAGATGCTGAAAGGTGTTTTTCTGTTGCGTGAACTGACACCGAGAACATTGGATTATCTGACAAGTTTTGGTGAACGTTTATCATGTTTTATCATTAGTGAAACACTGAATTCAAGAGGGATCAAAAGCGAGTATCTTCAAGCGAGTAATTTAATCAAAACTGATTCTAATTTTACTTATGCTAAAGTTGATTTTGATAAAACGAATAAGAATATCAGAAAATATTTTAGGAAGCATTCTGATAAAATGCAGATCATTACCGGATTCATTGCTTCGAATGAAGATGGGGAAATTACAACCCTTGGTCGCGGCGGTTCTGATTATACGGCTTCAATTTTCGGTGCGGCTTTAAATGCAGAAGAAATCCAGATATGGACTGACGTTGACGGGATATTGACCGCTGATCCACGCAAAGTTGAGGATTCATTCCCGCTTAAAGCAGTCACATATGAAGAAGCAATGGAACTTTCACATTTCGGCGCAAAGGTTATTCATCCGCCGACAATGTTGCCTGCACTTAAGAATAAAATAAAGATCAGAATTAAGAACACATTTAATCCGGAATATCCAGGTACAGTTATTTTAAAAAGAGACGCTGGTATTAAGTTCAATCTCAAAGGAATATCTTCGATAGATGACATTTCGCTCCTTACAATAAAGGGTGGGGGAATGGTAGGTGTTACCGGCATCGCATATAGATTGTTCTCGGCTTTAGCTTCAAAAGATATAAATATAATTATGATAACTCAAGGTTCATCCGAGCACAGTATATGTCTTGCAATTTTACCGAAACATACAGCAGCAGCTAAAAGAGCAATTGAAAAAGAATTCAGAACTGAAATTGCAGACGGAATCATAAATGAAGTTATAATTGAAAATAATTTATCTATAATTGCGGTGGTTGGTGAGGATTTGCGTCAAACTCCGGGAATTACGGGAAAAGTTTTTGATGCACTCGGTTCACACAACATAAATGTAAATGCCATTGCTCAAGGCTCGTCAATGCTCAATGTTTCTCTTGTCGTTTCAAAGGACGATCTCAAGGAATCGTTGAATGTACTTCACGAATCATTATTCTTAAAGAGAAAAAAAGTAGTGAATCTTTTCTTGATAGGACCTGGTGTGGTAGGCGGTGCGTTGCTGAATATCATTTCTGATCAATTAAATTATTTCAGTAAAAAGTTGAATATAGAATTTAAGTTAATTGGATTAGCTAACAGTAGAAAAATGATTATCAAGAAAGACGGTATTAAAATAAGTGATTGGAAAAAATCTTTATCAAGAACACGTACAAAAAATGATACCGATAAATTCATCAATATAATGCTAGAGATGAATTTGCCAAATTCAATTTTAGTTGATTCTACTGCCGGTGATGCAGTAGTTAAGAAATATAATCAAGTGCTTGAGTCCGGTATCTCGATAGCAACACCGAATAAGGTAGCTAACTCTGATACATACGAAAAATATTTGAGTTTAAGAGAATCTGCTGCACAAGGAAATTCACAATTTAGATATGAAACAAATGTCGGTGCGGCATTGCCTGTTATAGAAACACTTAAGGACATTGTTAATAATGCAGATAAAGT
>QILJ01000428.1 GCA_003233295.1 Ignavibacteria bacterium
TAGTAACTGTTATTTGGAATAGTTGCATCAAGATCAAGACCCGCCGGATATTGTATAAAACTTGATTGTGTTCCTAATACAACAGAAAACATTTCTCCATCATTAAAACTAAGCGCTGGAATAACTGTAATAGCGTACCATGCTCCATCAATTGAAGTGTTGAATTGAATAGTTCCTTCAACAAGTGTAGTACCGCTTTGATCATAAACAGCTACAGAAACATTATTAGAAGTTGCACTTTCTGTTCTCATAAAAAAGTCTATCTCTTCCAATGAAAAATTAGATCCTGAAACAACGAAGTCATTGTTCCATAAAAAATCGGAAGCATTGTCCCAACCAAGGAACCAATCAGCACCATCATCTCCATCATCAAGATAAATAACATCGGTGCCTAAAAGGTTTGATGATTTTGATAATGAATTACTGCTGCTTGTTTTAACTCCGCTAAGCTTTCCAACACGTTTTGTATTTAAGTTTTTGGATTTCTTTTTTTTATTCATATTTGTATTTGTGACCGTTCTCTTTAACACTTGATGATTGCTCAAAGGTGGAGCAGCAAGTAGATCGCCTGAAACAGAAATATTGAAGCTCATCGTTGAACCGCCTTGATTACTGAGTACCGCCTTGATTACTGAGTACAAAACTCGTACTGCCGGTTTCCCCCGGTCGGACACGTAAGGTTAATGATTGAACATTTGTTACCGGTTTTGGAGCGCTTGAAGTGCCAAGTTTTGTACTATATACTCCTCTGCCGTGTGTGCCTGCAACTAAGAACCCGTCTTCAGGTCTTAGAGCCAACATATTAACAACAACATTGCCGATAACATCAGCCGCTTCCAAAGCCCAAGTTGTTGAACCGCCACTAAGTGTTTGAGTAGAATAAATTCCTGTACTTGTTGCTAAGAAATAGCTGCCGCCGGGTACAATAGTTGCCCATCTTATCGAAGGACCATTTGTACCGCCAAGATTACCTTCAATATTTGTCCAGCTCGTACCGCCATTATTCGAATACCATACACTAGGTACATTATAGTTTGAAAATGTTAGTATAATTTCATCAGCATTGTTCGGATTGATACCGATACAAGTTGGATAAGATCCCCCCGTAATACCAGCCGGAGTAATATCTGTACCAGCAGGATTGCTCGCCGGGTTATCTACCCGAATTATATATGTATTACTTTGAAAATCAGTTGCACCAAAGTAAAGCCGATCTGCAGGCTGCTTGGAAACAGATAATGTTGTAACAGAAGTATTAGCTTTTGCAGAATTAGTTAATTCTGTCCAGTTAGTTAGTGTCGGGTCCACATTACTCTGAGGAATACCATCAAGATTACTATTTCTCCACACAGCATTACCGGCTGCTATATACATTACATTTGCATCATTCGGATCTAACAAATAAGGAGTGATAAACTGAAAATTTTGAGCTTGAGGAGAAACAACACTGCTAGCCCATTGTGATCCTTGCAAAGTGTATCTAACAACAAAACCATTTTGTGAAGATACATAAAGGTTTGAAGCTCCGGGAGCAACAGCTGCAAACCCGCCGTCTCCGCTGAATAGATCAAACCATTCGGTACTGTAATCAGTACTTTCAGTTCCCCACGAACCGTTATCCTGCAGCCCTCCAATAATTAAATTATCATTACCAGCTTGCGGATCAATTGCAATAGCATAAAATTGAGATGTTACATATCCGTTATTCAATTTAGTCCAAGTTTGAGGTTGTTCAAGTACATTATCAGTTTTTGATAACCCTCCGTCGTGACCATTGATCATTGCATTAGGATTATTAGGATAAAAAGTCATCGAATGAAAATCTGAGTGACTGTTTGCATACAATGCATAACTTGATGCATCATTATATCCGCCAACTCGAGTGAAACTTCCTCCGCCGTTAGTTGAGCGATATAAATTTGTACCTCCAATCCATATTACATTTGGATCATCCGGTTTAACTTTAATAATAAGATCGTAACCACCTTGAGAACTAAACGATGCATTACCATCAACTCCGGATTCATTTGGAAGATTTGCTGATAAATTTACCCATGAATTTGAACCGGCATTATACTTAAAAAGTTGATGATCTTGAGCGGTGGCGCCACTCTGGTTTGTTTGTACTAAAGCATATAACGTGTTAGGATCTGATGGAGCTGGTCCTAATACAATTCTGTATGGATCTGCAGCTAAACCCGGCGGTGAAATATTTGCAAACTGAGTTCCGTTTGTAGAGCGGAACACTCCGAATTCTCCAGCATTCAAACCAATTCCATTTTTGCTTAGCGTAGCATAAACATCTCCGTTTGAAGCAATGACAACATCCGTCATCTGACTAAAAGAATTTGAATTATCCTTCCCGACCAGAACAGCGCCCCAATTGCTACCGCCATCGGTTGACAATTGAATTTTACCATATGTAGCTGCATAAACGGCACCGGTTTGCGGATGAACCGCTATATTCCAGATAAAATCAAAGAAATTGTCAAACGATGTTAAGGAGCTTTGATCAAAAGTACTAGGTAATTGTGTCCAGCTATTGCCACCGTCAGTAGATTTAAATATGCCTTCTCCAAGATAGTTTTGTAAAGTTCCCCCTGTTGAATTTCCTAAATATTCCCCAGTTCCATAATACCAAACGCTTTTGTTTGTAGGGTCTTGAGCAATACACGTTACACTTGGTAAACTGGAATTTGATGTTGTAAGTCTCCAACTGATACCATTATCTTCAGATAAATAAACTCCACCGGAGATACCGCCGGCTAAAATTCTTTTATTTGAAGTGCCGTTATAATTAAGGTCTACAGCCAAAGCTCTTGTTCTTCCACCGACATTGATAGGTCCTCTTTTTGTCCAATTTTCAAGAGTAGTTTTATTAAGTGTAGAATTATTCAAATCTTCTTTTTTCGGAAGTTTTTTTGCAAACTCTAATTCTTTTGTTCTAATATTGTATGGAATTCTATCAGTAACCGGATCTTTTAAACGAGCCAATTCATAAGCAATTCTTTCTTGAACATCTTCTTTGTTTTCTGAAGAAAATGAAGACTTCTTAGTTGGTTTTTCTATCTTCTCAATTGATTTAAGACCTACAGTCTTAGTTCCCTCATTATTCAACGTGAATAATAATAAGGCAGATGAAACCAATAAAAAAAACAATATAAAGACTTTAGAAATTTTCATTACTATTCTCCTATTTGTTAAAATATTTGTTTTAACGCAATTTTAGAAACTAACCATTTATTTTGTTCTTTGTTCTTCAGTGATAGATTTTTTTGATATTTTAATTCTAAATAAACTAATCTTTTTAATTTCAGAAATTCATTCATTTGAGATTTATCATTCGAATCAAGAATTAAATTTTTGGGAATACTTATTTCTAAATTATTCCCCACAGCAAGCGGTGGCGTTGACTGACCATAATTAAATATAGTATCAACACGAACTAATGTGTGAAATAAATCGGATGTATCTTTAACCTCTTGTATTGTCCCGCAAATCTGCGCTGTTCCCGGCGGAATCGGTTTAATTTTATTGATAAACTCCTCATTTTCAAATTTGCTATCCGAAGATGTACAACTACTGATAATAATTGTAAAAACTACTAATAAAATATATTCTCCTATAAATCTCTTCATTCTTCTCCCATTATAAAATTACTTCTGTAATATCATTTTTTTCGTCATTGAAAAACTTCCGGCTGTTAATCTGTAAAAGTAGAT
>QILJ01000109.1 GCA_003233295.1 Ignavibacteria bacterium
GTGAAGATAGATTAGAAAGAGGAATGAATTTCAATGGATCAAACGCCTGTACTGCATAATAATAATTGGTATTATTGTTCAATTGTACATCGAGGTATTCACCTGTAAAAGTTGAATCTACTTTTACCATACTGCTCAAATCTTCACCGCGATAGATGTAATACTGATCAACATTTCCTTCCCATGTTAACCTGACACTTGAAGAATCTACACTGTAGCCGGAAACAAAATAAGGAATACTCGGCATATTGGATGAAGCAAATTCTAAGAATTTATAACCATCGCTAAATTGATATGCTACATCAATTACACCATTCCTATTTAAATCTTCTGCAAAAACCGATTCGGTATTAACACCATCTGAAAAAAATATAAATTTGTCACCTAAGTTGTAGTGCTTTAAAATATATGCATAAGGGAAAATGTTTAGAATTAGTTCATCAACACCATCATTATCAACATCAGAAAACTTTAAAGACTGAGAGACTTTGGAAAAACTAAATCCAATAAACTCTGCAGATTGATCAAGAAAAATTTTTTGAGTTATTATTTCAAATTGATCGTTCCGGTAAGTAAGAACAAGCAAGAGAAATGTTGGGGCTATAGAATTTGTTTGATAAAGAATAGCGAAATCCTTTATTCCATCCCCATCATAATCACCGATTGAAAAAATATTTTGATTCCTTGTAGTCAAACCTTGAGTAATAAAACTATTACCTTTTGTAAGAGAACCTGAAGGTTCTACAATATAACTTTTCAGATCGCCATCATCATCTAAGAACCAAATTTCTTTTTTACCATCATTATTTATATCTGCAATCTCCATGTTAGTTGAAGGAAAATTACTGAATCCATATCCCGGTTCTTGATCCAGTGTATCTGCGCTTGTATAGAAAGTATCAGCATTTGATATAGTCAAATTAGAAATTATGTCCCATTTAATTAATGCAATATCTCCGGATAATGTAATCAGTTCGTAATCACCGTCTGAATCCAGATCATCAGCAATTAATGGATTGTTGTGTTCTTCATTTGTGAATTTTGTAACCAATGAATCAAAGGAACCCTGCTCCATCTGCTCATCAATAAATATAGTTTGACGCGAAGTACTGATTAAATCTTTTAATCCATTACTATTGAAATCACCGAATAAATGAGGGAATTTTCCATTTATTGAATCTATCTTTTCAAATTCATTATTTTGATATTTAAACAAACCAAAGTACAAATCTGTTGTTTCATAAAAAGTCTGGAATAGAACTTCATCATAATTATCAGATAGAAAACTAACAGGATTGTTAAACAATAAACCGCGTGGTAAATCAAAATTCATTTGAGTATAATTGGTAATCTCGGGCGGATCATCAGTTCTAAAAATAAAGTAGCCTGAATTACTAAGCGAATCTAATATTGTAGTTTTCAATCCTGCAAGGTTTTCTGCTTCATAATAGATTTCATATATAGTTGAAGATTGAACTAAGTTAAGAGGTATAAATCCATAATGCAATTGTTTTATAAATTGATTGTTTGTTGTAAATCCATCGAGTGTAATGAAGTTAAATTCCGTGTCACCACTTTTTCTATAATACATCCTGGTTATTGTAGGTTGACTCGTATATAATTCTGCCTGGATTGTTGATTTGTCTCCATAATAAATGGGACCATTTCCTACGAGTATAATCTGAGGATGGGATCTGATAATATGAAAATTCACTCTTTCTTCAAGAGTTCTTCCGTTATTTAATTGAACTACCAAACGAAGTGTATAAATGGAATCAGGCAATGATGATACATCAAGTGTATATATATCCTGATTCGTAAATTGATCTGTTCCATTTTCAATTAAAGTATTCCAATCATCTGGATTATCACCAATTCCATAAAATAAACTATAGCTAATAAAGAATGGCGAAAGTACAGTAGCATTAATTGTAAACTGATCATCTGTTGGTGTAAAATCCTGTGTGGGGTGATTAATATGTATAATAGATGGAGCCAGAACTGTTAAGGCGGAGTTGAGATTTAGCCGTCCTGCTCCGCTTCTTTCATCCCAACCCGGTTCCCCAATATCATCTGTAGTTGATTTAATGATCTGTTTGACTTCCTCATTTGTGAAATGCTGTAATGAGAGAATTAATGCAGCAGCGGCAGCAACGTGAGGAGTAGCAGCCGATGTACCGCTTATAGATGCATAGTTGTTATTCCTTGCTGTAGTAATAATTGAAGAACCCGGAGCAACCAAATCGAGCGTTGAACCGTAATTAGAACTGCCTGCAACAAAATCATTGATGGTTGAATTTCCAACTGATATTACTTCAGAATAGCCGGATGGATAATGAGGTGCTTTGGAACCGGAGTTACCGGAACTTCCGACGAGAACAACTCCCCTAGCATATGCAAATCTTATCACATCTCTTAGCACTAATGAAAAAGCATCATCACCGAAACTCATATTAATAACTTTAGCACCCATTTGAACTGCATAAATTATCGCAGCTGCTGCATCATCTTCCTCTCCACTACCACCGGGATCGAAAGACCTAATATTTAATATCTTAATGTTGGGTGCAACTCCTGCAATTCCTGCATTGTTGTTTGTCTCTGCACCGGCAATACCTGCAATGTACGTTCCATGTCCTTGTTCGTCCATCGGATCATTATCCCAACCCAAATAATCTCCGCCAATAGAATCAAATGGAAACCCAACACGATCTACAAAATCCCATCCCATAAAGTCATCAACAAAACCGTTGTCGTCGTCGTCAATTCCGTTTGAGCTTTTGTCGTTTCCACTTGCATCAGTTCCGTTTTCGCCAGGATTGAAATATATTTTGTTTTTCAAATCGGGGTGAAGATAATCGATCCCTGTATCTATAATTGCAAGAAGAACTGTATCAGCACCCTGCGTTTTATCCCAGGCATCAAATGCTTGAATTTTTTCGAGTGCCCATTGCTGACTTAACAATGAATCGTTAGGAACGAAATCAATCTTATAATTAGTTGATTTTTGAATGTATTCTATTGCAGGGTCAATTTCCTTCAAACTATAAATGTTTGTTTCGAGCACGGACTTATCAAAAGATACTTTAATTATTCTTGAAAGAACTTCATCTTCTCTTCCCAAACCTTTGGCAAGGTAATTAACAGATAATAATTCCGTATCAAGAGGGGAAGGGAATTAATTCCAGAAGGCATAAGTTTTTGCTGTGTAACTTTATAATCAATCTCCTGAATCGCCACACTGTTTTTGTACTTAATAAAGTAAGTGCTTTGTGAGTGAAGATTAGATATGGTAAGTAATACCCCTATCAGGATGAACCAGAATTTATACTTCATATATTTCCTTATTGAAGTTTATATCAACAGGTGCAGGATACTTACCAAAAGTTATCTTTACCGGCTTCAGAAACCGCTTCGAGCATTTCATCATTTGTCATGTAGTGTAAGGTATCCACACCTAAATATTTCCTTATTTCCTCTATGTTATTGTTATAACGATGAGCAATTAATTCTTCTTTGCTTGGAAAATCCATTCCGTAAAAACACGGGTGTGTAATTG
>QILJ01000390.1 GCA_003233295.1 Ignavibacteria bacterium
TTAAAAATAATTGAAATTTGAGGAGAATAAAATAATGGAAAACAATCATCACAAAGTTGTAATAATAGGTTCCGGTCCTGCCGGATTGACGGCCGCAATATACACAGCAAGAGCAAATCTAAACCCTGTAATTTTTGAAGGCATGCAGCCCGGCGGACAATTGACGATCACAACAGAAGTTGAAAATTATCCCGGATTTGTTGAAGGAATTCAAGGTCCGGAATTAATGAACATTATGCGTGACCAGGCAGTAAGATTCGGGACAACTGCTTTGTTCAATGAAATATCGGAAATTGATTTTTCTAAGAGACCTTTTGTTTTAAAAGCGGATGACGGTAAAGCGTATACGGCTGATTCAGTGATCATCTCAACAGGGGCTTCTGCAAGACTGCTTGGAATAGAAAGCGAGAAGAAGTTTATGGGATTCGGAGTTTCGGCATGTGCAACTTGTGACGGATTTTTCTACAAAGATAAAAAAGTTCTCGTTGTCGGCGGCGGCGATACCGCGATGGAAGAAGCGGTTTATCTTACAAAGTTTGCATCAGAAGTTATTCTGATTCACAGAAGAGAAGGTTTCCGTGCATCGAAGATAATGCTGGAAAGGGCGGAGAAAAATCCGAAAATTAAATTTATGCTTAACCAAGTTATCAAGGAAGTTGTAGGCACAGAAAATATGGGAATTAAATCTGTTACCGGCGCTATACTCGAAAACACTCAAGACGGAACTCTAACGGAAATTGATGCTGACGGAATTTTTATTGCAATCGGACATCAGCCGAATACAAAGATATTCAAAGATCAGCTTGAAATGGACGAGACCGGTTACTTAATCGTAAAACCCGGCTCAACTTATACAAATATCGAAGGTGTTTTTGCCGCCGGTGACGTTGCAGATAAAACTTATAGACAAGCTATTACCGCTGCCGGTACAGGATGTATGGCTGCGCTTGACGCTCAACGATGGCTTGAAGAAAAAGAGTTAGCGTAACTTTTTAATCTTTAAAAACCCAACTTCTAAAATCAGCTTTCTAATCTGAAAGAAGTTGGGTTTTTTCTTTTAAGAAAGTTTAGGTTAATCCAAATTCTTTGCTTTATCCTTTTCTCCTATTTTTCTTGCAATTAAAAATGCCAGGATAAAACCGATACCCAACCCGGCAAATATCAGGAATGGAACCCACTCTTCAACTCCGGTATAGACTTCAATTAATAATCCTGTACCTAGTCCAATCCCAAAGAAAAGGACAATAATCCCAATTTTGAGCAATGCATAGGGAGATTTTTTCCTCTCAAATAGAGTTTTTACGAGTTCAACATCTAATCCTCTCTCGATAATCATCTGTTTCTCTTTTGATCTGAAATAGACCCATGTTACAAAAGCTAATCCGGTAACAATTATCGAAATTATAGGTATAAATACTGCAATTACCGCTTCCATCTTTTTCTCCTATTTATAATGAAAAAATATCCAAAATTTCTGTTTCAATAGTTAAGACAGAAGTAAGTTTAGAAAGGTTACAAATATTCTGAAATTTTTTTATAAATTGTTTTGTAACCTTTCCAAGTTTGTTACGGTCTAAAACGCAAATGAAGAACTTAACTGAACAGGAAATAATTGAATCGGTATTAAAGGGAAATCACGGCGATTTTGCATTGCTGATTGATAATTATAAAGACCGTGCATTTACCTTGTTAAAAAAGATGCTGAAAAATGAAATGGATGCGGAAGAGGCTCTGCAGGATAGTTTCCTAAAAGCATTTAATTCGCTTTCTTCATTCAGACATGATGCGAAATTCTCTACCTGGTTTTATAGGATTGTTTATAATACCGCGCTTTCAATGATCGCGAGTAAGAAACGCAAAATACAAATGGAAATGAGTTCTGTTGAAGATCATTTTGATCTCGGTGATTTCGATAACGAAATATACGCTAAGTCAGAAAATTTAACTGAATACTTGTTAAAAATTGTTGACCGGCTTCCGGTCAGAAACGCTTTGGTTATAATTTTGTATTACATTGATAATCTTTCATTGAATGAGATCAGTAATATTTTAAACATTTCATTGGTGAACGCAAAGGTGCTGCTGCATCGTTCAAGGAATGAGTTGAGGGAATTAATAATTAAACATAATTATCAAGAGGAACTTTTGTGATGAAAGTGACAGATGAAATATTGAATAAATTGATCGATAATGAATTGAACGATCGGGAAATTGAAGAGCTACACAAATTAATAAAATATGACGAAACTGCTTTGAGCAAAGTGAAAGCTCATCAAATGGTCGATACTATTCTGAAAAGAATTAATGTTGATTTAGCGCCCGAAGATACAGAGTTGAAAATTATGGAAAGAATTTCAAAAACACTCATGGTGAAAGAAAGGAAAAACGGTTTTTTCAAATTCATTATTTCATCGTTTGTTTTAATGCTCATATTCATTCTCGGATACATGATTTCAATTTCCGGCAAGGTGTATGTTCCTGGTAATTCGTCCAAATATTCTGCCATCATCGATAAAGTTGTTAATTTCTTTTCAGCTCTTGATATTGCAATGGATAATGAATTGATCCTCATAATCGGCGGAGCATTAACGGTTATGCTGCTGATAAGCGGGTATTTTATGCTTGAAGAGCATCGATCGTTTAAGCAGAAGTTGGAGAATTACTTTTGAAAAAATTCACCGCAGAGACACAAAGGCGCAAAGAGAAAAATTAAGTTCAACTAAGCGCTTATCAATATCGTCCCTATGGGACTTTGTTTTGGTAGATTCTCCCCTTGTTATAAATATCATGTCCCTCTGGGACATTTTCATAAACTACTTTGTTGTAACATATAATTGCAGAAAGTCACTTACTGGTTAAATTCTTTTTTGCTCCAGAAAGCAATAAGAATCAAAAAAAACATTCTTGTTTTTGGGAGGCTTAGTTTTTATCATTATTCGTTAATCTTTATTTGTCCCATAGGGACAACATATTTATAAAATAACATTATCTAGAATTAATAAAGTCCCATCGGAACGATATGTTAAAATCTGTGGTAATCCATTTTATCCGGTTCATCTGTTTGCTGTTTTTATTTTATCATTGCTATTTGGAATACTCAATTGCCTTTCCCAAACAATTTATATATAATCACTTCTGAAAAATAAACTGAGATG
>QILJ01000477.1 GCA_003233295.1 Ignavibacteria bacterium
GATTTCCAAACAAACCCATATCCCTCAGGCTGTTTTGGTCAGACAGGCGGTAAGTATGCTTATAGAAGAGTTAAGCGAGAAAGCAGTTTCCCTGAACTTTCTTAACCTTGCGAAGAAGAAAGTTAAAGATGATAAAGAACTCCTTAATAAATTAGCCGATTCATGAATTATCTAAACATAAATCAAGGACCGGCTACTCATGATGAATGGGTGGAACGGATAGGAGGCTTAAAGGGGATAAGGGATATCCGGCTGCTTGAGTCTGCTATAGCCGGACCTCGGGCTATCTCCTGACCTGAGATGGACGATTTTTCTCAGGATTAGATTTCTAAGGTTCTACAAATCCGGCCGTTTTAGAGAACTTTTGCGACCTTTAAAGTGAATTTTTGGAGAAATTTCCTGTCAGGAAAGCTATTCCTGATTTTGTATATTAATTGTTAGACCAAGAAGAAATAAATGAACAAAGAAAAAACAACAAGAACGGTGACAATTTTACTTTGGTGTGCTGTAGTTAGTGCACTCGTTAGCGCGGTTATAACTGTTGGTTTGACAAAGTTTCTCGATACGTTGTTTCCTACGCACGTGATATGGGCTGAAAAGGTAAAAACCGGATATAGCTATCCAGCATTAATGTATGCATTCGAGTATGACTCATACTTACCGGGCAAGCGAATGCCTATCTTGGGATTCATTATTCAATATCCTACTTGGCTTTATTCTATTAGCCTCGGCAACGATTCTAAATTTGATACAGGAATTATTAGTGTTACAATAGATCTTCCTAATAAAGTAAAAGCGGTAGCAGTATTCTTAAATGATAGAACTACAGAGTTCAAGAGCACAGATACCCTCCATTTTCAGGTGGATCCTATTAAAAAAACGTATGGAAGATCATATCGAATTGCGATAGCTTCCGCGGATTTACCTGATCTTAACAAGTTTAAAGTCTCTGTTATCAGTCCCTCAGGTTCCTTTGGCAAGGTCACTAAAGTTCTATACGAAAGTGTATTCAAGCCAATCAAATAGTCAAAGAGCTACAGCGAGCGACTATCGCCATCGCTGAGCTGTGAAATAAGAATGATAAACTGAGATCTATGGGAATAATGATACTTCAGAACAAAACATTAGAAAAATTAAGACAATTAATAAATGAAGAAACAGAGTATCGTTCAGGTCCAAAGTTAGTATCCTTTTTTAATGGCTTAGGGTTTAATGATTCTTATGGTCAAGGGTTTCCATCTAGGTGGATACATACAGATGAAAAACTATCTAAAATAAATGGAACACCAGAATTAGATAAATGTATCAAAAAACTATTTGCACCTGTAAACTATATTGAGCGATTTTCTGAATTAGATGGTTTTATTAAAAATTTTAATCAATATTTGGCTTTTGATAATTGGAAAGTTGTTCGAAACGGAAAAGAAATAACTTTTTCAAAAGCAGGTGAAATAGATTTTGAGAAAGATTCGACGGAAATCAATGAAAATGATTTTTTAAACAAGGAATTTAGTGAAATTTCTCTTGATCAAATTGGATTAGATAGCGTTATCATTGATACGCTTAACTTTAGGCTTGGGGAAATAAAAAAATGCCTTTCTGCAAAAGCACCGCTATCCGTAATTTTTTTATCAGGAAGTACATTAGAGGGCATTTTATTGGGCATAGCAATAAAATATCCAAAAGAATTTAATCAATCTAAAGCATCGCCTAAAAACAAAGAAAGCAAGGTTAAACCATTTCATGATTGGACGTTAAATGATTTCATTAACGTAGCATATGAAATAGGGTTATTAAAAGAGGATGTTAAAAATTTTAGTCACTCATTAAGAGAGTTTAGAAATTATATTCACCCTTTTCAACAAGTAAGTTCAGGTTTTAATCCAGATGAACATACAGCAAAAATTTCTTGGCAAGTTTTAAAAGCGGCAATATTTCAGTTGGCACAAAATCAGATTAGAAATCATGGGTGAGCGAACGGGGACATGTGCCCCATAACAACTCAAGGCAGCGAACTGTATCCGCCGCCTACGGCGCCCCGGTTCCAGTCGCTGATTTCTGGCGTTAAACGTTCTATATATGATGTATTGAGGGGTACGTAATCAAATGGGAACGAGTTATACGTGGTATGTAAGCCTTCGCAAGCTTCATTCGTGTGGACAAGATGCTCCGCTCATTATCCGTCTTATGATGGCAGCAAACGATATCTGTTTGGCAAATCAGGGTTATGTTCACTATCAAGAACTGAAATCGTCAATGCGTTCACACGTCATAACTGGTGCGCGGCGGTATTTTGTTCGCCTTCAGTGTGGACATTTAAACGAAGCGTTGAAAATTATCGAAGAAATGCAGGGCAGCAAAAACCTACAAAGCGTCATTCAAAGTTGTTCTAATGGGGCACAAGATTCATATAACAAGCTTGTCAGATGTATGAAACACGGTCCTGATTATAATAGATTTCAGAAGTACATAGGAAAGATAAGGCATAAACTCATCTTTCACTATGATAATGACTTGATTAATAAAGTTTTATCTGATAGAGCCAGCCGTTCAGAAGCTAACCTATCTAAAATTACAGCGGGAGATTCAATGAAATTGTGGCGATTTGAAGCAGCTGATGATGTCGAAGATACGCTTGTGTGTCGTTATCTTTGGCTGATTCCTAGAAATGCTGACCTTCGTGAGGAAGCAAACCCAATTCTCGCATTTATGTCTGACCTGACACACTCATTCTTGATATTCTCCAGAGAATTGATTGTAACATACATTAGAAGATATGCAACAACAACTTGATCATATATATATGAGCGAATGGGGACATAGGTGACAAATCAATACAGCGAACTGTATCCGCCGCCTGCGGCGTCGGCTCCAGTCACTGATTTCTGACGTTGGATACAGAAAAATGAAACAAGAAGGTGCTATCAAAAGTTTGGTTGATTGGATCAAGTAAGAACAAAGGGTTCTATCTTTGAAAAATACTAGCCAGTCGCTGAGCTTAGATGTTATGTTTTCAATCCAGCTCCGCACTCCGGACGTACAGGCGGAATGATGAGTAAAGGATAATTGAATGGCGAGACTCACTGAACAGGAACGGCAGGAGATTGTCCGTTATATCGAAGCGGATAAGCCCCTGCCGGACAAATA
>QILJ01000163.1 GCA_003233295.1 Ignavibacteria bacterium
TGTCTAAGATGCGGTGAACCGATTTGGGGTTCACTCGAAAATGCAGCAAAAGAGAAAGGTTATAACGACAAGGATATTGAAAGGTTTGTTAAAGAGTTAAATAAAATGACTAACAAGTAATAAAATTTATTTGTATTATTATATTAAATAGAATTTAGATATTTGGAGTAAAAATGAGTAACAAAACAAATAAACAGAATGAGAATGAAGATATAAAAATGGGATTGACCAAGAAGCAGAGAAGCTGGCTTTATACCGGAATATTTTTTGTTATCGTTCTAATTCTATTTATCGTAAATAATACTAACGGAGTTCCTGAACAAGGTCCTTACCCGCCGAATTACCAGCAGTCACAAGCAGATTTACTAAAGTTATCCGACCTTAAAGGCAAAGTGGTTATATTGGATTTCTGGGCTACTTGGTGTCCACCCTGCAGAAAAGGAGTTCCCGATCTTGTAGAACTTAAGAAAGAATACAAAGATAAAGGTGTTGAGATCGTTGGGATTTCACTTGATGCAATTACACGAAATGGCATGACCGCCAATGATGTTGGTCCTTTTATGAAATCATATAAAATAAACTACCCGATTGTTCGAGGCGATCAGAACGTAGTATATTCCTATGGAAATATTAGTTCCATACCTACAACATTTGTGTTGGACAAAGAAGGAAAAGTTATCGCTAAATATGAGGGGCTAGTTCCCAAAGAAACATTGGTTAACAATATTAAGTCAATATTGGATAATACTTATGATGCAAAGAAAGCGACTCCAGCGCCTGACTTTAATCTGCCGATAATTACTGCAGCGAAATAAAAAAGTTTACATTATCCCTTGCGGGTCCATATCAATGGTGAGCCGAATATCACTGAATTTTGATCTTTGGTTGTATTCAATCCATGATTCAGTGATTGCGTCACGTAATAATTTCCCACCGGAATCGGTTTTTTTTGGACTTTTAACCAGCAGATGAAATCGATATTGCCCTTTTATTCTGGCAATAAGCGCCGGGGTTGGAGGATGAATAATTAAGCCTGCTTTTTTCTTGATCAGAATATTGAAAAAATCAATGATTGCACCCCGTGCATTTTTTTCGTTCTCGTTTTTACTCTCGATAAGGCAAAGTCTTGTAAATGGAGGATAATTATTCTTTTCCCGTAGAGCAATTTCGTTTGAATAAAAACCTTTGTAATCATTGAGCAGAACTTTCTGCAGAACAAAGTGATTTTTATTCTGCGTCTGGATAATAACTTCACCCTTGATCTTACTTCTGCCTGCCCTGCCCGATACTTGTGTTAACAATTGGAATGTTCTTTCATCCGCTCTAAAATCAGGCAGCCATAAAGTTGTTTCAGCAGAGATTACACCGACAAGTGTTACATTTGCAAAATCTAATCCCTTCGCTACAATTTGTGTTCCCACAAGAATATTGGTTTCTCCTCGGCGGAATCTATTTAGAATTTCTCCGAGTATTCCTTTTTTATTAATTGAATCTGAATCCACTCGCTCAATTTTCACACCGGGAAAATAATACTGGAGTTCATCTTCAACGCGCTGCGTGCCGGTTCCGAAAAATTTAAGTGATAGTGAACCGCAGTGACGACATGCTTTGGGAACAGGTTTCGTGCTTCCGCAGTAGTGACACTGCAGAATATTCCTATTTATATGATGAACCATAGAGACAGAACATTCGTCACACATCTCTATTTCACCGCAGTCCTCGCAGTAAATTTGTGTTGCAAAGCCGCGCCTGTTCTGAAGAATAATTACACTTTCTCCTTTGCGTATTCTATCGCTTATCTTCTCCAAAAGAATTTTGGAAAATGCTCCGTCCATTTTTTTCTTTTTCTGCTCTATGGTAATGTCAACTAAATGTACTTGCGGTAATTCGGCATCGTCAATTCTTTCCTTCAATTCGCACAGTTCGTATTTGCCGGAAAGAGCATTATACATACTCTCAATTGACGGAGTTGCCGAGCCTAAAACAACCGGACAATTACTCATCTGCGCTTTAACTACCGCCGCATCACGTGCGTTATACTTGGGGATTATCTCATATTGTTTATAACTGGAGTCATGTTCTTCATCCACAACTATCAATCCAATATCGTTAAGCGGAGCAAAAAGCGCAGAGCGCGGACCGATCACAACTTTGTACTTGCCCTTTATAACACCTCGCCATGCATCGTATCGTTCTCCTAACGACATTCTGCTGTGCATTACTGTTACATGATCGCCAAGTTCATTATAGAAGCGGGAAGTAATTTGCGGTGTTAAGGAGATCTCCGGCACAAGAACAATTGCACTCTTACCCATTTCTATAGCTTTGTTTACAAGTTCGATGTAAACTTGTGTTTTCCCGCTGCCGGTTATGCCGTGCAGTAAATATGTGGTAAATTTTTTATTGCTTATCTTTTCAGATATATTATCTACTATCTCTTTCTGATAACCGGTTAAGGTTAGTTCTTCTTTAATTTCCTCATATGTTTCGATGTATCGTCTCTCGATCTCTTTCTCAAAAATATCTATGAGATCTTTTTTGAACAATGATTTTATCGATGATGGATTTGTGTTTGTCTTCTTTAGTAATTGACTCATCTGTATAGGCTCGCCTTTGGCTGCAAGCAGTTCTAATAGAAGCACTACCTGCTTAGGTGAGCGTGCCTCAATTTCGGGGAGGTACTCGTAAATTTCATCAATACTTTTTGAAAGTTTAACATACTTTACTTTTTTGATATGAACCTTTGCATCTTCAATTTCTGTGAGTAATGAAATAGCCCCGGTCTTTTCAAGAGTTTTAAGGATTGAGTGAATTGATTTTTTCTTTACTAATTTTTGAAGTTGAGAAATTTTTATAACTTCTTTTTGGGAAAGGATATCCAGTACCTTTGCACGAGTTGATTTCTTGTTTCTCTCTTTTTTATATAACTCAAAACAAATATCCATATCGGATACTATTTTTCGTTTAGATTCAACCTCTAATCCGTATGGCACTGAGTTGCGAAGCGCTTCACCAAGCGAACTGATATAATAACTCGAAAGCCATTCATAAAATTTAAGAGAATTTTTATCGAATATTGGAGCATCATCCAGTACGTCTCTTATCGGTTTGATCTTTTCCTCAATGTCCGTAGTTTC
>QILJ01000011.1 GCA_003233295.1 Ignavibacteria bacterium
GGTGCAATAATAATATTACTGTAGGCTACAGAATTTGTCGCTTGATAGATTCCACCAAGACCACTATAAAACCATTCCATAAGATGACCAAGCATCATATGATTGTTAGACATATCAGTTAGTGCAGCCCAGCTTTCGGTTAGCGAAGTAGCACCCTTTTTCAACTGGTATCCGTAACCAGGCCGGTCGCTTCTGTTATTCATTTTATAAAGTATATCCGACCTGCCGTTCTCACTCAAAACACGAACAAGAAAATGATAACCAATATCGCCGGAAGTCAATGCATAGTCGTCCTTAATAATTGAGTCAACTAAATTATTGAATACTCGTTCCCTATCCTCCTCAAGTATTATACCGGTATATAGCGGCATTGCATATGCGGTTTGACTTCCAGTAGAAAACACTCCGGTTTCAGAATTGAAGAACTCTTTTAACAATGCTTCCCTTACCTTTTCTGCAACGCTGTTATACTTTTTAATATCTTCGTGATAACCCAATAGTTCTGCAGTTTTCGCAGCGATCATCAAATCGTAATAATAAATGGATGTAGCTGTAACTGCTTTGGGAGTTAGCTGTGCTTCTCCGGGATGCTTAGGACCAAGATCACACCAATCACCTAAGCCGTAATCAAGAATATTATTCACCGCTTTATTTCCGAGATACTTAACGTACCGCTTCATCATAGGATAGGCTTCCTTAAGCACATCTTCATCACCATACCATTTGTACAATTGCCACGGAATAATAACCGACGCACTTCCCCACTCCGGTGAGTCGCGGAACCCGCCGCCGAAAGGAACATACTCCGGCGCTATGTCTGGCACTAATCCGTTATCAAGCTGCGAGTCGATCATATCAGTTACAATTTTACGATACAATTTGTGTATATCAAAATTATAATGCATTGAAGGACCAATCAGATACGTCTGTTCAAGCCAGCCAAGTTTTTCTCGATGCGGACAGTCGGTTGCTACACTTGCCATATTGCTTTTTATACCCCAATTGATCAGTTCAAAAATTTGATTGAAAAGTTCATCAGAACATTTGAACGAACCGACTGTTGGCGATGAGTTGCGTGTGTGAAGCATTTTGAGTTCTAAAATTTCCGTTCTCTTTTTAGAGTTTTCCGGTTCAATGATTTCTACATCTGCATATCTAAAACCATAATAGGTAAATTTCGGCCGCCACTCTTCAATTCCCTCACCTTTAAGAATATAATTAAATTCATATGGTCCGCCGCCGCTGTGCTGAGTAATATTCCCCTCAGCGTTTACAAGTTCATCAGGCATTATTCTAACTTGTGCTCCCTTGTTCCCTTTCACTTTAAGTCTGATAATTCCCGAAGCATTTTGTCCGAAATCGTAAATCGTTCTCCCCGTTTTCGATTTAGATATTTTCTTTACATCAAACTCCGCCATAACTTTCAGCGGATAATCTTCCTCAGGAAAAAGTTTTTCAGTAGAATAACTGACGATAAGAGGTTTTTGCCATTTCGAATCATCAAATCCGTAAGTGCTCCAACCATCTTGCTCGAGCAGTGCATTATAATCCTCACCACCGTAAATGCTGCTGAATGTAATAGGCGAAGGCGTTACTCTGCAATTTTCATCCGATACAATATTACTAATAGTTCCATCACTAAATTTAAGAGTGATACTAAAAATTAATTTGGGATAACCATAAGCAACCACTAATTTGCGATACCGCTCACGGTTAATATTATAAAAACCATTTCCAACAATAACGCCAATTGCATTATCTCCATTTTTTATCTGCTCAGTTATATCGTAAGTATTATATAAATATCGTTTTTGATAATAAGTCCATCCGGGAGAAAGAAATCTATCACCAATCTTTTTGCCATTTATTGTAAGCTCATAATGTCCCAAACCGCAGATGTTAATCACAGCGCTCTCAATATTTTTTGAAACGGAAAACTCTTTGCGGAACATTGGTACGGTTGAGCGTTTGACACATTTATCACCGAGTTTATCTCCGAAACCATGAACAGCCGGAACCACTTTCATACTATCCTCCAATTGTTCAAGTGCAATCCATTTTGCATTTGCCCAAGTGTCTGCAGCATCGTTAGATTGCTCGATGCCTTTGCAGTTTATCAGCAGAATAACTACCCCTACAAGTACTATCATTTTTCTCATAAAAGATCTTCCAAATTTTAAGTTTTGCTATTATTCTATTCACAAAGTGGTTTTCGGATTTTGTTTTATAAAAACTCACTTCATTCTCTCTTACAAAGAGAGAGAATTTTTGTAAAATCCGATCGCAGATTCCTTCGGAAAAACCACTTTGCTTTGTGTATATTCTATTATTAGGAGGCTTTGAATAACCTAAAAATCTTATGTCATTCCGGCAATCTTTTAGCCGGAATCTCCCATATGAGCATAGATTCCGTGTAAAAACATCACGGAATGACGGTTAGTGAAAGGTTATTCAAAGCCTCCTATTACTTTCTCAGGATCGCCTGCAGTCTTCAATTCTAATTTCAAACTGGCTTCATTCTTGCCTGCAAATCGGCAATCAACTTTTATTTCGTGCTCTCCGTTACCGATAACTAATTTCTCCGGATCAATAGGTATTCGTTTTATTTCATTCCATGTATTGCTATAAAGTACTACTTCACTTCCACCATCGTATTTTAAGTATTGATCGGGATTTATAGTGATATCAAAAGTAATACTTTTAAAATCATCAATTTCAAAACTAATATTTGATGCAGCAGTGTTCTCTGCGGTTAGAATAAATTGTATCGGTTGTTTCTTATTTTCATTCTTAAATAAAAATACTGACCAGATCGGTTCTCCAGGCTGACGTATTTTATACTTGTGTTCAAATCGCTGAACAGAATATGGTATTAAATTCCATCTATTTTCTGAAACAGTTTCCAAGGAAAATTCAGCGCTGATATCTTCCATTTGTTTCTTTTGATCTTCTGAAAAGGCATTGGACATTCTAGCTTTTTCCCATTGATTTATTTTCTCCAATATCTCTTCACCAGAACCATTCTTCGCAATTAATTTCGCAGAAGTTAATAATGAAAATCCTGCATCAAAAGCGGCGCTTCTAGCCAGCAGCCATTCGATATCTTCAATGCTGGTATTATCGCGCATA
>QILJ01000536.1 GCA_003233295.1 Ignavibacteria bacterium
CCTCATACGTATGAATACCGGATAAGGTTGAGGATATTAATGTGAGATAGTTTAATGTAGGTCCGTGGTATTCAACCGGATCGTATTTGTAATAACCGTCTTCGAGAAGTTCTCCGAACTTAACAGCATGGACAGCTTCATCAACATGAAGAGGTCGGTTATCCAGTTTGTATGTTCTGAGAAAAAGAGCGAAAAAAATGACTGTCACAAGAATGAAACCGTCATTTATTTTTAATTTGTTTCTATTACTTTCCGTAAACTGCAACTTCTATGTAATGATTTAAATCGTTACTATTATTTCCTCTGCTGTAAAGTCTAACATAACGAGCTTTATCACCTTTGGCATCAATCAACTTACCTTCGGCGGTTTCAACATAATGCCAGTCTTTTCCTTTACCTTGCCCGCTTGAATTATCAAGATCATTATTGAAAAGAGTTCTAACATTCTTTGTAAAATCAGCATCATCTGCAACTTGAACGATCACATCAAAATATACACGCGCTTGTTTGTGATAATGCCAAACAACAATTGCGTAGATGTTATATTCCTTTTCAAGATCGATTGTGATGTATTGTGTGAATGGACCTAATTCAACAAAGTACCCTTCACCGGCTTCTTTATCGCCATCGGTGATCAATTCTAACTCGCCAATGATTGGCATATCATCTGTACTGGTAACGCTTTTACCTAATGCAACATTCTTTGTTCCTTCCGGAGCAAGAAACGGAGCTCTTGGTTTGCCTAAAGGTTTTTCCAGTTTTTCAATATTCATGTTAGTAGGAGTTCCTACGAACATCGGTTTCGGAAGCTCAATTTTTAAAGGAACTAATTTTTCTTTTGACTTCTGTGCAAAAACACTCTGAGAAGAAATAAGGGTGAAGAGCATAATTATTATCCCGGTAACGGAATAAATTCGATTTCTTTTGATCATGGTATATCCTTTAAACTTATGATTTATTACTACTTAATTTTTTAATAATTGTTTAGAATTAACAGATAATAATCCTATATGAAAGATAACTAATATTGAGATTATAAGTACACTGTATCTATGTATCTCTAACAAACTAATCTGTCCTTCGGTTCCGAATAATGGGAACATACTTAAAATAATTGATATATCAGCCAGAAATTGATTTTAAGGTAAGCCGTACTCTTAAGCACAGATTTGCCATTACCATTTTCACCGCTTTTTACAACAACATCATTTTCATTAAAACTATTTGACTGCGCATATAGAACAACCAACATAGCAAAAGTTATTGCGATAAGCGGTGCTACTGTTACGTGAATCAGTAAAAAAATTCCTGTTAGATCACTTCCTGTAAACACTAACGGGGCAAAGCCTGTAAACATCATTATAAAAAGTTCTAATAATGTAAAAAGATAAATAAAAACCCGAAGCGACTGCAGCTTCTCCGGGAAGCTTTTTGATTTTAATGATTTTAAATCACTAAAGGAATTTTTAAGTTCTGCAAAATAATTGTTTGAAATTTCCTTCAAACTTGTCTCATTCTGCTTCAGATACCTAAAAATCCAAACAAAGGATAAAACGAAAGCAACTATTGATAATATCCTAAACATATTCCTTACTTATCTCCCTTGTGTGTATCATTCGCTAAATTAATTTTTGAGAGCGTTTTGAATCCTCTAAAAGCATAACCGACAACAACAATAAATATTACCAGCGCCGATAAAATGATCAGCACCTTGAGCCATGATCTAAAAAAGAATGTAAGTGAAAAGGCAGATTGATAAAATTGACTTCTGTTCTCAAAGTTACTCATCGACATTTTTCCGCCGGCTTGAGATTCCAAAGAGCTGATAACAGAGATCTTCCCGCTGAAAAACGGTGAGTTGACCGAATGACAATCTTGGCATCCGTTAGCCCCCAACGCTTTCTGTGCAGGTCTTACTGTGTGTGCTGTAGACCAGCTGTATGCTTTTCCTCTTTCGGTTTCTGAAATTTTCAATTTACCTTTTTCTAAGCGGAACATTTTTCCATTTGAAACAAATACAGGCTCACCTTGAACGGAACTGAAATTTTGTAATGTATCCAGCATCGCTATTAATACACTATCGGATATTAGCGGCCACTCACCGAAGTTGAATAGTGAATCGAGACTGAGTAATGGTCTGATCGTATCTTCGATAAACTCGATAGGAAGCGGAGTCACATCCCCATTGTTAGTGCTTCCCCAAAAAGAAGGCCAAATTAAATCTCGAGGTTCGATAACAGACTCTTCCGATTCTGTAAAAACGCCGGTTTGAATATGAGGGAAAACATTAGGCGCTTTGTTTGTACCGTGCATACCTAAGAAATGATTCCTCGAAGATTTGACGAATCTTGCTTCATCATTGGGCCAACTGCCCGAGTGGCATGTTGTACAAGCTAGGCGTTCGAAATGGACAGGCGGAATTCCGGCATGTTCCGGTATTGGAGCGCCCATTGTACCGTTAACCGGCTCGCCGTCTTCACTCTGCTGAGTGTGACACCCCTCGCAAGTAAATGTTGAAACTTTATCCGCTTCTTTTATCCCGCGGGTAATATTATGATCAAGTCCGTTCCGGTGACAGTCAACACAGTTCAGCCCGGCTTTGATGTGAACGTCTTCGTCTGCTTTCCAATGCTCGGTAAAATTCTTATCAGTAACAATAGAAGAATGGCAATAGTAGCATCTTTCGTTCGGTACATTCTTAGTGATGTTGAAAAACATCTTATAGTCTGAATTGAACTTTGTTTTATCATACTTAATATTCGGCGGAGTTGAAGAACGCTGATCAATACTTTGAATCGTTGTATAATTATATTGGTCATAATTATCGGGCATTTTTGATGCATTACCCTTGAACTCAGTTACACTGCTGCTGGCTGAAGCCGCCCACTTGTAATTCTGCTTGCGTATATTGCCGGCATATTCCGCTTTATCATAAAAAGGATCTGCATCATGACACAGTAAGCAATTGACTTCCAACTTACCTGAAACATTCCATCTAAAATAATTTTCCGGAGATTGCAAACTGTCGGTTTCACTGATATCACCGCCAGGATAGTACGGACCGAAACGATCGAGGAATTTCATGTTTGACATTTTTATTTCGGCAGGAGTAAAAGTTCCGCTATTTTTCCTATACGAAATCGGTATCATTGATAAAGTGGTCGGATCGGTATATATCCACGGTTCACTCGGTCTGCTGTTAGCAATATCAGAATGGTCATAATTAAAGTGAAACCCGTCACTGATTATATTATAATTATGACACTCAGTTGCACATGTTTGTTTTGTTGAAAACGGTTGGGGGAAATCATCATCCGGTTCAATCGTATTTCTATTCTCATCATATAATTTTAGCAGATGAACAGGCTGCATTTTACTGCCGTCGCTTTTATCTCCAACTTTCAATTTCAACTGTGCCGGAAGTGAATCTACATTTGCTGAAAGTGAATCGACTTTAGCTGAATCTGTTTGTGCAAAGATCACCGCCGTTAGAAATAGAGCTATAAATAATGTGTACTTAAACATAAAGGACTTCTCAGTTTGAGCTATATGATAAATGCTTTTGGATTATATTTTACTTCACGTTTTGCTTTAATTGCTTCATTAACCTTAAGTACTGCTACAGCTGTTTCGTAACCTACATCAACAGGACAGTTTAATGTATCCTTTCCTCTTATCGTATTGAAAAAGTTCTCAAGATGAGGTTTGTGATACGGATCGTTGAACTGAATAGGCAGCGTATATTTAGGAGGTGCAGCGGTTTCACGCACATCAAGCACAGCGGAAGTGTTTTCCTTTTTCTCACTTTCCTCCGGTGCATTTAAAAAGCCTTTATCCACCCACTTATCCCAAGGAGGTGCACTGGCTTCCTTGAATACCCCGACTCTACCGGCTGATTCAGAAATTGTAAGAGCTCCCTGATCGCCCATAAATGTTTCAAAGTATCCTTGATTACTGTTAGTCGTGATAGTTTGATAAAATGCTCTAACAATACCATGGTCGGTTTTATACTTAAAAATTGCCAGCACAGTATCGTACCACTCATGAGTTTTCTTATCATAATAATCTGTACCGCCGCTAGCCACTACTGAATAAGGCGGAGTACCGACAAACCAGTTATATATAT
>QILJ01000088.1 GCA_003233295.1 Ignavibacteria bacterium
ATATGCCTAAAGTTGCAAAAAGCGCAATTGCATACGATATTCATTCACATACATTCGAGCCTATTCCTCCTCAAAAAACAAAAGATTTTGCAATGCCTAATGCCTGTGCAGTTAGCTGCCATGCAAAATCATCATATCCTAATTTCGGTGTTCCTATAACTGACGCTGACTTTACAGATTGGGGTGGTACTAATCAACAAGCTCTAGCTGATGAACTAATGAAATATTATGGTCCTGGCGGTTCATGGTGGGACGTTACTGTATCAGTTCATTTAGCTGACTTGAAATTACCTAAGAATTATGATTTAGCTCAAAATTATCCAAACCCATTTAATCCTACTACTACGATTAATTTCTCTATTCCAAAGGAAAGTCATGTAGTTTTAACTGTTTACAATTCTATCGGTCAACTAGTAACTACATTGACAAATAAAGATATGGGTCCAGGAAACTATTTCAAAGTTTGGAATGCTACTAATCAAGTTTCAGGCGTTTATTTCTATAGACTTGAAACAGATAATTTCGTTAAAGTAAAGAAAATGTTATTATTAAAATAATCTTTTAATATTGCTTTATTATTCAACCCTCTTCGGTTCTGTACTGGAGAGGGTTTTTTATTTTCCCCCTACTTATTATTAAGATTATTCAGTCAAATTACCTTTTTAATTTATATATTTGCAAAATATTTAATCAGAAGAAAGGTTTTGAAATAATGAGTGAACATAAACACAGACCATCCTGGGACGATTACTTTTTGAAAGTCGCAATGCTTGTATCGGCGAGAGCTACCTGCCCGCGTATGCACGTAGGCTGCGTTTTGGTAAAGGACAAACACATTCTGGCAACAGGGTACAACGGATCAATTCCGGGTGACGGATGCATAATCGTTGATAATCACTGTGTGAGAACAATTCATGCTGAGATGAATGCAATTATCCAGTGTGCAATTCACGGAACAAATCCGTCCGGCTCAACAGCGTATATTACAAATATGCCGTGTACAACTTGTGCAAAAGCTCTTATCGGTTCGGGTATTAAGGAAATTGTTGTTTTCTCGGATTATCATGATACACTTGCAGTTGATTTTTTCAATAAAGCAGGGGTTATTATAAGAAAACGACCTCAGCCTGTTGGAACAATTGATTATGACCTCGACAGTTTTTCATCTGCTAAAAAAATTTCCGAAGATGAGCATGAACATTAAATTATTAACTAGATGAAATTAACACAAGAAATATTAAAAGATTACATCAAACGGGAGAACTTCTTTTCACGCGACTTGAGCTGGATTGAATTTAACCATCGTGTGTTGGAGGAAGCGCTGAATCCCGACCTCCCTCTGCTGGACAGGATAAAGTTCATATCCATCTTCTTTACTAATCTAGATGAATTCTACATGATCCGAATTTCCGGGTTGAAGGAACAAATACGCGCTAATATTATTGAACCTAGTATTGACGGTCTAACTCCAATTGAAGAGCTTAAACGCGCCGAGGAGATGATCAAACCTCAAGTGGATACCCTGCTTAAGTACTGGAAAAATACTCTTATCGACGAGTTGAAAGAAAATAATATTTTCATCTCATGCATTGATGAACTATCTCACGATGAGCAGAGCAAACTAACCGAATATTTCATTAATGAGATCTACCCTGTTCTTACTCCCTTGGCTTTTGATCCGGGAAGACCCTTTCCCTACATATCGAACTTGAGTTTAAGTTTTGCTATTCAAGTAAAGAAACCTAATTCAGAACTTTATTTTGCCAGACTGAAAATACCGAGTATCCTACCAAGACTAATAAAACTTGATGATGTTATTGCAGGGAATACTTCAGACGTCAATGAAGAATTCAATGCAAAGTTCATATGGCTTGACGATTTGATTTATCATAACGTCAACTCTCTATTTCCGGGGCTGGAAATAATTTCAGCGCATAAATTTAGAATTACCAGAAACACTGATCTCGAAATACAAGAGGATGAGGCTGATGATCTTCTTGCTATTATTGAAGAAAATGTAAAGAGGAGAAAATTCGGGTCTGTTGTAAGATGTGAAGTTGAAAAAGATATGCCCGATTTTATGATCGATATTTTGAGTAAAAATCTGCAGATATCGGAAAAAGATCTACAGATAGTAGATGGTCCTATGGGTCTCAGCAGTATAATGAGCCTGTACGATCTCCCCCTTCATAACCTGAAGGAAAAACCTTTTCATCCTGTCTTACCAAAGGCATTTGAGGATGAGGATCGGGAAAGCATTTTCGATCTGATAACTCAGCGTGATGTTTTACTTCATCATCCATACGATTCGTTTTCTCCGGTTGTTGATATGATAAAAGAAGCTTCGCGTGACCCAAGTGTATTAGCTATAAAACAAACCTTGTACCGTGTTGGCTCTCATTCCCCGATAATAAAATACCTCATAGATGCAGCTGAAGCGAGCAAGCAAGTTGCTGTACTTGTGGAACTGAAAGCCAGGTTTGATGAAGAGAACAATATCTTCTGGGCAAAGGCTTTAGAGAAAGCCGGGGTTCATGTTGTATATGGTTTGGTCGGTCTGAAAACTCATGCTAAGATGACCCTCATTGTTCGTAAAGAAAGCAGCAAAGTTAAAAGGTATGTGCATCTTGGTACGGGTAATTATAATCCTTCGACCGCAAAGCTATATACCGATTACGGTTTCATGACTGACGATAAGGATATATGCGCCGATGTTTCGGAAGTTTTTAATTATTTAACCGGCTATTCCGAACAAAAAAAATATAGAAAACTGTGGGTTGCTCCTCTTAATATTAGGAAAGAGTTTCTGAAATTAATAGGCGAGGAAATTGAGAATGCTAAAGCCGGGAAAAAAGCACATCTGATTTTTAAGATGAATTCCCTTGTCGATCCCATGATCATTGCCGCGCTTTACGAAGCCTCTAACCAAGGTGTAAAAATAGATTTGATCGTTAGAGGGATTTGCTGCCTTGTACCTCAAATGCCTGGTCTTAGTGATAATATAATTGTCCGAAGTATTGTAGGAAGATTCCTGGAACATAGCCGAGTCTATTATTTTTACAATGGTGGGAAAGAATTATTATACCTCGGTAGTGCAGATCTGATGCAAAGAAATTTGGATAGACGCGTTGAAACCCTTTTCCCTATTGAAAATAAAGCAATAAAAAAATCAATCAAAGAAACTCTACTTGATATTTCACTTAAGGATAATCAGAAAGCTCGTATTCTGCTGCCTAACAGAGGGTATGTGATGAATCACAAACTGTATAATCAAGATGTTGTTAATGTACAGGAATGGTTGATGGATTACGCAGCTGGCAGCGAAAAGAAAAAGAAGAAGTTAAAAAAAGTAAAATAGATTTCCATAACATGTAATTAACTTTGGAGTATCCATGAAAACTCTCAATAGAAAAGATTTCATCAGGAACCTTTCTCTTCTTTCCGGCTTAGTGGTCATGCCCGGTTTTAAATATCCATCTTCGTTGAATTCAATTGTTAGTCAAATGAATCTTGGTTTTGTTACATATTTGTGGGGTAAAGACTGGGATATTCCTACAATAATTAAAAATTTATCAGCAGCTAAAATTTATGGAGTTGAATTAAGAATTGACCATGCACATGGCGTTACTACAGAGCTTTCTAAAGACGAAAGAAAGCAAGTTAAAAAACTGTTTTCCGACAGCCCGGTTCAAGTACTTGGAATGGGTACAAACCAAAGATTTGATTATCCCGATAAAGATGAGCTAAAACAATCGATAGAAAAGACTAAGGAATATATAAAGCTGAGTCACGATATTGGAGGGAGCGGCGTAAAAGTTAAGCCTAACGGATTTCATAAAAATGTTCCAAAAGAAAAAACACTTGAGCAGATAGGTAAATC
>QILJ01000359.1 GCA_003233295.1 Ignavibacteria bacterium
AAATAGATAGTTAGAATAAGGACTTGCCCCGATTTACTCGGTCTTAGCGTTTATACCAAAAAGGTGAAATTGTAAAATCTATAAACGCTTATCACATAGTGATCACTTTGTGAGAGCGAGTTAGTCGTCTATGCATTAATGCTTTTCTAATGCATAGATTGGGTTAAAATGTTCGGGAATGACGGTTACTATTGCTCATTTTTCTCAGTTCTTATCTGTCCAAACCATTATATCTTTGTTCCATTAGATTATAAATTGTAGAGCGAAAGTCCTCTTTCGCTCATATTTAATTTTAACACCCTTTTTATTAAGACACAAAACCTTGAGGGTTTGAATAATTTATATTGATGAGTTTCCCTTTGCCGATAGGCAAACTATTTAAATTTATCCGTACTTATCCGTTCAATCTGTCAGATCTGCGTGCAATTCCTTTTCATCATTAAAAAACATCACAATAGTTATAACATTTCTTTTATCAAATAAGTCTTTATAGTATATTTATAATTGAAATTTTCTGATGCCAAACCTCAATAGATGAGAAAAATCATAATTTTCATATTTGCAGCTACAGTTAACATTCTTGCTCAGAATATTAGTCAGAATCTTGAGCAGAATGCAGCTGATTCTATTCTATCGGTTGTCGCGGATTCATCTGAAATAATAGACACTCTTAAAAAGCATACACAATCCGATTTGGTAGATATTGTTTATGCAAATGCTGCCGATTCCCTGATGTTTGATGTAAAAGATAAAAAGATGTATCTCTATGGCGATGGAGATATCAAATATCAGCAGACCGAGTTGAAAAGCGCAAATATCAGTATTGATTTTCTAACAAGCGACTTAAGTGCTGTTGGAGAAATTGACACTGCAAGTACAAATGGCGGATTTATCGGCACACCCGTGTTAACGGAAGCCGGAGAGACTTATGAGGGAGCTGAGATAAAATATAATTTCAAAACTCAGCAGGGATATATTTCATTGGCAAAAAATACTTCCGGTGATAAAACATATACCGGTGAAAAAGTTAAAAAAGTTGATAAAAATATTTTCTTCATTAAAAACGGGAAGTTCACGACATGTGATGCCGATACCCCGCATTATTATTTTAGTGCAAGCAAAATGAAAGTGATTCAAGGAGATGAAATAATTGCTAAATGGATTTTTATATATATTGGCGGAGTACCTCTTCCTGTTCCTTTACCTTGGGGTGTGTTTCCAAATCGTACAGGTCGTGTCTCGGGATTGATCGCTCCGAATTATGGATTCCAAAATGATGTTGGTTACTATCTAAGAAATTTGGGTTACTTCTGGGCAACTAACGAATATATGGATGTAACACTGACCGGTGATTATTATTTTAAAGGTGGTTATGGAATGAGAAGCAGAGTTCGTTATAGAGATAGGTATTTATATAACGGAAATATCAACGGTGGATTTTCAAAAAGGGTGACTGGTGAAGAAGGCGATCCGGATTATACTAAGCAATTGGAATGGAATATCAACGTTACTCATCATCAGAAGATCACTCCGACAATGCAGGTAGATGCAAGGCTACAGTTCTTATCAAATAATTATCTAACGCTTAACAGCCCGAATTTGAAAGATCGTGTTCAGAATGATATTACTTCAAATGCTACTTTGTCGAAACGCTGGGATGGTGCAGGAACTAACTTGACAATAAACTACAACCGAACTCAGAATTTAGGAACTGGTGATATAAACGAAGACCTGCCGAGTTTAACTTTTACTAAGAATTTGGCTTATCCGTTCAGAGGTTCCGGCGCTCAGGGCAGTAGAATGAAATGGTATGAGTATGTTGGATATTCATACAGCGGAAGATTCAGGAATAATAGAAAAAAAACTGAAACTGAATCCACAATTCGCGGCGGTTTTGATCATCAAATTGCTATTTCAGCGTCGCCAAAAATTGGTCATTTTAATATTGCTCCAAGTTTTAAACTTGAATCCAAATGGTATAATAAAAAACAAGTACAGGAATTTAAGTCGATAATAGATTCAACGGGAAATCCGGAATATTATAAAGATATTTATAATGTAAATGAGCTTAACACGGTTAATACATTCAACTTAATTGTTTCGGCTTCTACAAAAATTTATGGTATGGCTCAGCCTCAGATGTTCGGTATTGAAGCATTTCGTCATACTTTTAGTCCAAGTTTAACTTATTCCTTTCATCCAGATTTTTCTGAGAGTCACTGGGGCTACTATGATACTTATGTTGATACAAACGGTAACGAAGTAAAATACGATCAGTTCGGTAATCAGATCTTCGGCGGGGCGGGCTCGGGCTCGGGAGAATCGCAGAGATTGACTTTATCACTCGGGAATACATTTGAAATCAAAACCATTAAGGATCCGACTGATACAACTTCAGAACAGCAGAAGATCAAACTTTTGGATCTCGGAATTTCATCGGGTTACAACTTTGCTGCCGATTCTCTCCAATTTGATGATCTTAGATTGAATTTCAGAACACAAGTCGGCAGACTTCTATCTCTGCAGGGGAACACTGTATTTTCTCCATATACATACTACAACGGGCGAAAAATAAATCAATCGTTAATATCAAATAATCAAGGATTGTTGAAACTAACTAGTTTTAACATAAATCTTTCTACGCATTTATCCGGCGATCAGTTTACATCAAAAGATGAGAAAGAAAAAGGGAAAGATGAAATGAACGAAACTGAAAACCCGGAGAATATGTTTGGGCAGGATAGCCAGGATTATATAGAAATTTACAATGAAGAAAAACCGGATTTTTCAATCCCGTGGAATTTGAGTTTAACATATAATTTTAATTATACTGATCTCGGACAGTCATACATAACCAGACGTTCTAATCTTGGGTTTGATTTGAGTTTTAGTCTAACGCAAAAATGGAAACTGACTTTCCGCGGCAGTTATGATATTACTAACAAAAAAATGAACGCTCCGCAGATAACTATTTACCGCGATCTTCATGCGTGGGAAGCTAATATGGTATGGAACCCGATTGGTACATACAGAGGATTCAGATTTGAGATAAGAATTAAAGCGCCTGAATTCAGAGATATAAAAATGACTAAATCGAAAGAAATATACGGCGGGT
>QILJ01000236.1 GCA_003233295.1 Ignavibacteria bacterium
TATCAACTGATCATTCACTTTTTGTTATTGATCCGGGTGATGGAATTCTAAGAGATCTTAACAAGAATTTCAAAAAAGATGAGATACTAACTATTTCAGATATTTTTATCAGTCACGGTCATCACGATCACATCGGCGGACTTTGGGGATTATTAACTTATCTTACCGTTATGGGAAAATCGAGTGGGTTAAATATTCACTATCCGCTCGGCAGTATCGAGATCACAACCATATTAAAAGCCTTTATAGATGTTTACAAACATGAACTTCCATACTCTATAAACCTACATGTTATTGTTAATGAATCTCCATTCACAAGAAAAAAGATAAAAATACAGCCATTTGAAGTTGAACATTATGATAATGAATCTCACGGAAAAGAGTCTGTAAAAGTTCCTGCTCTCGGATATAAATTTACTTATGATAAAAAATCTGTATTGTACGGCGGAGATACGGCATATTGTGATAATCTTGTCAGACTTACTAAAGGAAGCGACCTTGCAATAATAGAAGCCGGAGCAGTAACAGAAGATGATAAAACACATATGACTATTAAGCAGGCAGAACTAATAGGTGCAACCGCAAAGGAATATTTTCTTGTTCACATTCCTAATTAATATTTTATATGCAACAATTCTTAAGTTAGTACTCGACTATTACTGATTTATATTTTAAATTTACAACGTAGATTTTTAATTATTGCCCTGTGGTGTAATGGTAACACAGAGGTCTCTGGAACCTTAGTTTCGGGTTCGAATCCTGACAGGGCAACAATTTTTTATAAGATTTTTTAAGAATCACTTCTTGCAAATCTTGTCTATCTTATTTTTAATCTCAATTTTAAAGCACATGAACGATCTACTAAATTTTGAATCTTATTTATTTGATATGGATGGAACGCTCGTTGCATCTGAAAAACTTAAAGGCGAAGCACTGGTAAAGACTTGTATTGCTGCGGGAGGCTCTGCAAATCTATCCGATTATAAACCGGTAATGGGAGAAAGCTGGGAAACTGTTAGAAATCATTTTTATGAAGTATCAAAGATTGATATTCCGCATGAAGAATTTGATGAAATATTTCGTTCGATGTACAAAGATCTGATTTCTTCAAAAGTTGAGCTTACCAAAGGTACAAATAAACTCCTTACTCTATTAAAAAAGAATAACAAAAAGATCGGTGTTGTAACATCAGCAACTAGATGGATGGCTGACGAAATACTAAACAATATTAATTTAAGCAAAACATTTGATGTTTTAATTACTAAAGAGAACGTTACAAAACATAAGCCCGATCCCGAGGCTTATTTACTTGCTCTTGAAAAACTTAATACTTCAGCGGAAAATACATTGATCTTCGAGGACTCATCAGTAGGAATAGTTGCAGGAAATAGAGCCGGATGTAAAGTGATTGGCTTAAAGCATGATCTTAATTCTTTACACGATTTTTCAGGCGCAAGTATGACTATCAGAGATTTTGACGAACTACTTTGATTTTTCGTACATAAATTTTATTTTAGTTCTGTTATACTGATCATAAAACTCTACAAACAAATGGAACAACTTTTCTACAACATACCATTTACCGCAAAACTTATTTGTATGGAGCACTCATGCCCTACTTAGGTGAAACTGCCGCTCTTATAACCGCTTCACTGTGGGGTGTTACATCCATTGTCTTTACCGAGGCTTCACTTAGAGTCGGCTCACTGACTGTAAATATTTCGCGTTTAATATTTGCAGCGGTTTTGTTATCCCTTACCATCTTACTTTTTGGGTTAGATATTAATTTAACACACAAACAAATGTTCTTCTTAGGAATGAGTGGGATAATTGGCTTGGTTTTCGGCGACGGGTTCTTATTTGCCGGGTTTCAATATGTTGGAGCAAGAATCAGTATGCTGGTTATGTCGCTTGTTCCGCCGATCTCAACATTATTAGCTTTTCTTTTTCTGGGAGAGATAATTTCTGTCTGGAGTATCTTGGGAATTATCGTCACATTGTTTGGTGTATTTATAGTTGTGATTGAAAAACAATCAGATCCGAAATTTCATCCTAAAAATAAAGTTAAAGGGGTATTCTATTGTTTCCTCGGTGCTCTTGGACAAGCAGTTGCTTTGATATTTGCAAAGAATGCTTTTGTTGAAGGTGATATAAACGGGTTTGTTGCAACTTGGTATAGAATAGTTCCTTCTTTGATTTTCTTTTACCCTATGGTTTACTTTTTCGGAAAAGTTAAAAATCCGATCAGAGTTTTCAGTAAAGATAGAACTGCATTGAAGCAGGTAATGTTCGGATCGGTAGTCGGACCATACTTGGGAATTACTTTCAGCTTAATAGCCGTTGCAAATACTTATGTTGGAATTGCTTCTACTATTATGTCAACAACTCCAATAGTTATGCTTCCAATGGTTGTCTTGTATTACAAACAAAAACTTTCCTTAATATCAATTGTCGGAGCTTTGGTTGCAGTAGTCGGTGTTGGGATCTTATTCCTAAAATAGAATGGTCAAAATCTTGATCTTTAGAACACAATTTTTACCAATACATGCGTAACTATTACTATTAGGAATACAAAAGAAACCACCAGCCAAATACCCGCCCTTGTCATATCCTTAATTGTTACTTGATTACTGCTGAACACAATTGCATTCGGAGGAGTTGCTACCGGAAGCATAAAAGCACAGCTTGCCGCAATTGTTGCCGGAATGACCAACTCAAGCGGATTAACTCCCAGCCCTACAGCCACGGAAGCAATGATCGGCAGAAAAGCCGCTGCTGTCGCAGTATTACTCGATAGCTCTGTTAAAATAATAATTGACGCTGTCAATATTGTTATCAGAACTATTATCGGAATTCCATGAATCTGCAGAATAAAATTTGCAATCGCTTCGGCAAGCCCGCTCTTTTTAATTCCCATCGCCAGAGCAAGTCCACCGCCGAACAGCAGTAGAATTCCCCAAGAAATATTCTTTGCATCTTTCCATTGAAGTATCGGTTCCCCTTTACCGGAAGGAAGAAAGAAAAGAAGAAGTGACGTGAACACAACTATTGATGTATCCGATATACCGTTGATATATTTTGTGATCAGCGGGCGAATTATCCAAAGGAC
>QILJ01000289.1 GCA_003233295.1 Ignavibacteria bacterium
GATCATCCGCTAATTGCCTTAAGCCAATATTGGCTTGGTAAAACATTTTTAGAGACAAATCGTTTAGATAAGGCAGAAGTTCTTCTTCGAAAATCATTGAAAACTAGAATTAAAAGATTGCCGAAGGAAAATATAGATATTTGGCGATCAAAAACGGAATTAGGAATTTGTTTATTCAAAAATAAAAAGTATAAAGAGGCAGAAACAATACTTTTGCCTACCTTAGAATACTACAAAGCAAACTTCACCGAAGACAATGATCAAATAACAAGATTGTATAACAATACCATTAAACTATACAGAGCAACTGGGAATAAAAGAAAAGCTGAAAAATACGCTGATCAACTAGCATCTTTCTCTCAAAAAAACAATTCAAAGTAGCAAAGTACACTCAAGCAACCCCTCTTCATTTATCCAAATTAAACTATTCAAAAATTTATTTTCATCATATGAGCCAATCCCTCCTTTTTTTGCGCATGTGTAAATGAAGGCGTAAAACCGAAAGGATTTGAAATTCAATTTTGCGCATAAATAATCACAAATAATCCGTGGAGGAAACAATGAAAAAAATAATTAATAAATTCTGGGTAGTGTTACTATTGTTTACTATCTCAAGTTCAGCAATAGCTCAAACTGTAGAAATTGGACCGAGGCTGACCGGTAATCTTAATATTTACAATATGGATAGACTGTCTGGTACTTGGAATGGAGTCGGAATTGGTATCGGAGGTACTGTGGATATTTCATTCAATAAAACTATTGGGTTAATCACAAATCTTACACTTTTTGATATGAAAAATTTCTCGAATTTAAGGACTACCAATAATGCTACAGATGCGTTTTCTTTCTCCTTGGCATACATAACAATTGATCCATTATTCAAAGCAGAATTTAGCGGATTTTATCTTGTAGGGGGTTTTTCCGTTGGTATTAAAATTAGTTCTAGTGGTGAAAGAACGCAAACCAACCAGACCCAAACCAATGTTAGTACAAATAATTTACCAACCAATTCTGTAAAATTTGATATTGCTATGGGAACTGGTTATAACTTTCAATTAACTCCAACAATGGCTCTGGCACCAGACTTCATGATATATATTCCGCTGACAGACACTTTTGATAAACCCGGTTTTAGTAACGGAACTCTTACTCTTAAATTAGGTGCATCGCTAAAATTCAGATTATAAGAACGAATTCAATAAAAATAAAAAAGGAGAGAACAATGAAAAAGATAATGCAACTTTTAACTTTAATTGCTTTAGTTATCATTACAGGAACAGGATGCAGTAATGATTCAGCTGGAGGCGGAGGAATAACCGACCCCTTCGGTACTGGTGGTTTAGGTGGAAATACAGGTGGTGTTACTTTTACAATAGCTTCCAAATCGGATCAGCAAGGCGGAACAATTTTTAGCGCTAAACCAAGCGCTGCGGTGAAAGTGTCAAAAGTCACAATAGGCGTTCCAGCACAGCAATATTCCGAAACTTTTCAATTTGACGATACAATAGTTCTCAATGCAAATGTAGCCGTAGATTTCATTCAGTATCCCGCCGGCAGCGGTGTTACTAGCGGTCAGCAATGGACATTCCAAATTGAAGGGACATTAGCAAATAATAATCAAGCATATAATGTTACTTCAAACTATACCATACCATAGATTAACTTATTGAAATGTGGAGTGCAATAATCATTTATCAAATTTATTTATTGCTCCCTCCACTCCAGAATATGAGTCCCTTATTTTGTAAGGGGCTTATATTAATTAAACAATTACATAAGTATTGACTTAAAATATTTTCTATCTCTGATGAGCCAATCCATTCTCCTTTTGCGCATGTAGAATAAATGGCTGAAATGTATATCTAAATATGACCTTAAATCTTTTTATTTGATAAATGGGAGTTTAATATGGCGCACTTTTATAAACTATTTATAATTCTAATTACGTTATCGATATTTATTACTGTTCATGATAATGATGATGTAAAAAAAGTTAAAACAATACAAGTATATGAAAATGGACAAACTATTGATAATAATGTGAACTCAGGAAAATATTCCTATCGGTTAAAACAGATAGATATAGATGGTGCATTTGAATATTCTGACGTTGTGGAAATTGATTTGGGTAGTCCTGAGGAATTTAGTTTATAACGAAATTATCCGAATCCTTTTAATCCAAGTACAAAGATTAAGTATTCAATCCCAAATGCAGAACGAGATTTATCTCGCTCAAAAAGGAGCGAACTAAAGTCCGCTCTACAAGTCACATTAAGAGTTTATGATATTTTGGGTAATCAAGTAGCAACACTTGTAAATGAGGAAAAAACAGCGGGAAATTATGAGGTTAGTTTTAACATGTCAGATCTATCAAGCGGAATCTATTTCTATACATTGCATGCTGGCAACTTTATGCAAACTAAAAAGATGATACTTGTACGTTAATGTTCCCTTATTGCATAGATATTTGAGGAGAGGCTCTAATGAAGTTACATTTAAAGAACTTAGTGCGTAATACATATGATAGGATATAATTTTACAATAAAGTAAGAGGTATAGTTATGAAATTATCTTTAATGATTTTTCTTATGTTTTGCATAGTAACAGTTACTAATTCTCAATGGTACCAGCAAACAATCCCGGAAAATATTTCTCTCAATTCTGTATTTATGGTTGATGAAAATATTGCTTATGCGGTTGGCGGTTTATTACAGGGTGACTTTATTAAAACAATTGATGGCGGTTCAACATGGCATGTTATTCCTTCCTTTACTGATGCTATTCTACATAGTGTCTATTTTTTAGATTCTGATACTGGTTTTGTCGGAGGTCAATTTGGTCAAATATTAAAAACAACCGATGGGGGTTTTAGCTGGATGTTTTCACAAACAGAAACAAATCAAGTAATAACAGATATAGATTTTGTAGATGACAGTACTGGTTTTGCCTGCGGAACCGGTGGTTCGTTTCTTAAAACAATTGACGGCGGAACCAATTGGGAAAAGGTAAGCCTCCCGAATAATGCATTTAGCTTTTCTTCCCTTGACTTTATTGATGCCAAGATCGGATTTGTAATAGGTTCCCCTTCTTATAAAACAACA
>QILJ01000562.1 GCA_003233295.1 Ignavibacteria bacterium
TCGAATAAATACGATTGACCATCAATAACTGCGACATTCCACATATGAATTTTCCTGAACGGCCTGCCTATGTCATCAAAATTAGTTTTTATGTCGCCTCGCACCAAATAAGTACTTATTCCCTGCATGCTGCATATTTTTTCAAACAGCATCGCATATCCTTCACACACTGCAATACCGTTACTCAACGTTCGTTTAATAATCTGCTCTCTCAGTTTTTCTTCTTTCGTATTCCGTTCGCGGTAGTTCGTAAAATTATAATTGAACTTTTTATACTCGTCGGGATCGTAGGCGACGTTTTGTATTATCCATGTATAAATACCCCGTACTTTCTCTTCTTCGGAAATAAAATCCCTGCTTATCATTACCGAAAAGGCTTCAGGAGAATCGAAACGCTCCGGATATAACTGAATAGTCGCATCCACACGTTCATAATCCTGCCCCAATAAAGACAAGGAAGCAAATAAACACAATACTATGAAAAAATAATCTTTCAATTTTATTCAGAAATAATTTTATAAAGCACCGGCCTACTTGGAGTAGCATCGTTAACAAATGGCGCAGTTTGTATATTCAATAGGTATCTTCCGTCTTTTATTCGGTTAGAGACATAAATAAACTCAGTAATAGTTGCATTGAAGCGTGTTGCTTTGGGGTAATTCCAAAAAGCATGGTGCGCCAGTAATTTTCCGTCATCTTTTTCTTTATCTACAGAAGGAAGGTCGATAAGCAAATGCGCTACACCAAGTTCTCTGATATATTGCGCAGCTTCTTCTTCAATATACGGCCAATTGGTATCCGAATAGTTAAATGATTTTTTTGAAACTGTATTCGGAAAGGTTCGTATTACCAGTGCCTCCGGTGATTTCCCTTTCAGCAATGTCGTTAACTGCTTTTTTGAAATTACCAGGTCTCCTTTCTTCGACTCGGGTGCGACTGAAATCACTTCAGCAAAAAAGAAATACCGTTGCAGCGCCTTATTAACCGAATGAAACTCTTCTGAAATATGCCCCACACATTCGGTATGAGTACCATGAGCATGTGGATTAAAAAACACATTATTAAAATTAACCGAAGCCCCTTTGGCAACACTCCCAGTCCAATAATCCATTGTAACCGGCTCAATCACCGGTTTGTCTTGATGCCAAGCAATTGGATTTTTAGATGAAGCCACCAGTGGAATGGAAATATCCAGCGGTTTTGAAAGATCTACTGTATAGACTGTACTATCAATTTTTATTGTTGTCTCCAAATCGAATTATTCATTAGGTTCTAAATTTACTAAGAATAAGCTAGCCGCAATCCCATCACTTAGAAATTTTCCTTTTTTAGTTACCCGAACAGAGCCTTCAACCAAAAAAAGTAGTTCATCAGCTATAAATGGCTCCAGCTGTTGAAGCACATACTTTTTGTATTTAACACCGAAGAAAACATCAATTTCATTCAGTAAAATTCCTTGCGCTGTACGCAGACGCGTCATTACATATTCATTATACTTATCTACTGTAGTTAACAGCTCCCGTTCTAATGGAAGCTCCCCAACCAACAAGCTCTTTATATATTTCGGGTTATTTGCCACATTCCAACTGCGGGTGTCACCATTGTAACTATGCGCCGAAGGGCCAACTCCCAAATAAGACTTGCATTGCCAATACGCCATATTATTCTGAGAGAAATAGCCGGGTTTTCCAAAATTTGAAAATTCATAATTTTCGTAACCACTGTTTTCAGTGACTTCCAGCAACAGCGTATGGTGACTCTGCGCAACGGTATCATCAACCGGAGGAATTTTACCTTTATCAATAAAAGTCTTGAGAGCCGTTTTCGGTTCCACAGTGAGTGCATAACAGGACAAATGCGGAACATTAAGCTGGATTGCAGTGTCAAGGTTTTTTAGCCAGCGGTCGTTGGACATTCCGGGAATCCCGTAAATAAGGTCGATGCTATAATTTTTAAAATGCTTTTTAACCTCCTCGATACAGTTATTTGCTTCGGAAGCATTATGAGCACGATTCAATAATTTGAGGTCATCTTCAAAAAAAGATTGCACCCCAATGCTTAATCTATTTATTGGAGAATTGGAGAATTCGTTAATTCGTTCTGGTGTAAGATCATCAGGATTTGCTTCAAGAGTTATTTCGGGAGAGGATCCTATTTCATAGTAATCGTAAATCGTTTCAAAAATTTGTTCTAATGCTTGTAACGGCAATAAACTAGGTGTTCCGCCTCCAAAATAGATTGTCTGTATTATCTCCGGTTGCTCCTCCTTCCGAAGCACTAATTCTTTACAAATGGCAGCGACCATTTCATCGCTTTTCTTTAGGGAAGTCGAAAAGTGAAAATCACAATAATGACAAGCCTGTTTACAAAATGGGATATGAATGTATATACCGGACATCTTATTTATGTTTCAGCCTTGCTATTAAAAAATGGGCTAGTGTTTATTTCCATTAATTCTAGTCGATCCGGTCTTCATTCTGTTTTACAAACGCCGACCAACCCGAATAACTTTTCCCGATTTGTATCCTTCCTGAATTATAAAAATGACAAACAGCCGCCGCAAGCCCATCTGTGCTGTCTAGGTTTTTAGGAAGTTCTTTAAGTTCCAATAAACTCTGAAGCATTTTCGCCACTTGTTCTTTGCTGGCGTTTCCGTTTCCGGTAATGGCCATTTTAATTTTCTTAGGAGAGTATTCGGTGATGGGAATTTGTCGCGATAATCCGGCGGCCATTGCTACACCTTGTGCACGGCCTAATTTAAGCATCGATTGAACGTTTTTTCCGAAGAAAGGTGCTTCAATTGCAATCTCATCCGGGAGAAATGTATCAATAAGTTCGATGGTTCGCTCAAAAATAAGTCTAAGACGTACATAGTGATCATCGTACTTAGATAGCTTTAACTCATTAAGTTGCAGAAATTGCATTTGCTTATCTACTACCTTAATAAGCCCGAAACCCATAATGGTTGTTCCAGGATCTATCCCAAGTATAATCTTTTCCGAATTCACTACTTTAGCTATTAATGATTCACCTTTCCAACAAAGCTAAGCAATATGGGTTGATTGCCCTAAAAGGCGCAACTTAATTCCACAGCCTTTCTCTGAAATTATGTAGTGTAATTCTTTTTACGTTTTGACATAATTAAAAGTTAGGGTCATGATTAGTTTAAAAAGTTAATATCTCTCAACTTTGTCCAGTCTAATATAGTAAGCCCACACGAAATAGTAAATAATTTTTATCCTATAAGTTAGGAACAAATTTTGCAGATAAAAAAGTATCTTTGTAGTTTAAACAGTAAAATTATGGTAATGGTATTAAGATCAGGTGCAACCAAAAAAAGCATCAGAATAATATTAGAAAACTTGGCTAAAGAGTTAAAACCAAAAGGCGTTGATGTCTATAAATATGTTGGTAAAATCAGTTTAAAAAAAGACGCATTAGACATACAAAAAGAGCTTCGCAATGAATGGGAATAATTTGTTTTTAGATACAAACATTATTCTCTATTTATTAAATGGAGACGAGACTTTAGCTGAATTATTAAACAACAAGCAATTGTATATTTCTGTGATTACAGAATTAGAATTGTTAGCCTACAAAGGAATTTCTACAAAGGAAGAAAAAGTTATTAAAGAGTTTGTTGCACAATGCAAAACCATAACGATAAACAATACAGTAAAACAAGAAACCATAAGAATACGAAAAACCTACAATACAAAGCTTCCAGATAGTATAATCATTGCAACAGCTTTATATTTAGGCTTCCCTCTAATTACTTCAGATATTGAATTTAAAAAGGTAGAAGAATTAACATTGATATATTACCAAAACAAATAATCCCTGTC
>QILJ01000553.1 GCA_003233295.1 Ignavibacteria bacterium
TGTCATTTTAGGAATGATAGAAGAAGAACCGAGAAAAGTTTTGATTAATAAAGCGGTCAGTATGGATTCTGAATATTTCTTATTGAGCGATTATATAAATCTGCAAAAAGATTCGATAGAACTTAATTACAACAAGGAACAAATTATTATATCCGATCTTCCGCTCAAAGGAAGATATCAGCTGAATAATGCAGCATTAGCTGTGCTGGCTGTTAAAGCAGCGGTTCCCGAAGTGAACAAGGGACAAATTCTAACCGGATTAAAAAATGTTATCGATAACTCAGGAATTCAAGCACGGTATGAAGTGTTTCATAAATATCCGCATATCATTTTCGATGCAGCACATAACTTAGACGGGATAACAGAATTTCTAAACGAGTTTGAAAAAGAATCAAAAAAGTATAATAGAAAAACTGTGATATACGGCACAATGAAGGATAAAGATTATTCTTCAATTTTACTTAAATTGAATCAAAACTTTAACAAAATATTTATCACAGAAATTGATTACGAACGAGCGGCAAAAATTGATGAAATCATTGTAGAGGCTGATAATATTGGAATTGAAGTTTTTCCGTTGACTAACCCAACAGAATATATAAAAGAATTTATTATTAAAAACGAAAATGAATGTTTGGTAATTCTCGGATCGATTTATGTGCTTGGTGAAATAAAAAAAGGTATTCTTGATTAATTTTACTTGACATTAATATAGAATAGATGTAAGTTTTCGCTATACCTCTTGTTCCTTTCATCAAGATCAAGATTCAAAATCAAATAATATGGAATAATCAAGAATTTTTTTCCGAATGCAAACTCAAATTAATTTATAAACTATTTAGGATAGTATTTATGCCAATGGATATTTCCGAACTCAAAAAACTTAAAATTGTTGATCTGCATAAAATTGCGACTGATCTCAAAATCACAAACTACAGCGACCTCCGAAAACAAGACCTAATATTTAAAATTCTCGAAGCACAAACGGTAAAAGATGGATTAACTTTTTCCAAAGGTGTATTAGAAGTTTTAAACGACGGTTATGGCTTTTTAAGGTCAGCAGCTTACAACTATTTGCCGTCTCCAGATGATATCTATGTATCGCCGTCCCAAATAAAAAGATTTAGTATGAGAACCGGTGACGATGTCAGTGGTCAGATTCGACCTCCAAAAGAAGGTGAACGATTTTTCGCTCTTCTTCGTGTTGAAGCCATTAATGGCAAGGATCCTGAAGAGATAAGAGGCAGAACACTTTTTGATAACCTTACACCCCTTTATCCTAACAAAAGGATGGATCTTGAATCTGCTCCTGGTGAATATGCAATGCGTGTTATGAATATGCTTTCACCCATCGGTAAAGGTCAGAGAGGTTTAATAGTTTCACCTCCGAAGAGTGGGAAAACAGTTTTGCTGCAGAAGATTGCTAACTCTATCACAAGAAATCATCCAGAAGTAAAACTCATTCTGCTTTTGATCGATGAGCGTCCCGAGGAAGTTACGGATATGCAGCGCTCGGTACAAGCGGAAGTGATCAGTTCAACGTTTGACGAACCGGCTGATCGTCACGTTCAAGTTGCCAATATGGTTATCGAAAAAGCAAAGAGAATGGTTGAAGCTGGTGAGGATGTTTTAATACTTCTGGATAGTATAACCAGACTTGCACGCGCTCATAATACTGTTGCACCTCATAGCGGTAGAGTATTGTCCGGTGGTGTTGATTCAAACGCTCTTCAAAAACCGAAACGATTCTTTGGTGCGGCTCGTAACATTGAAGAAGGCGGCAGCTTAACCATTATTGCAACTGCATTGATAGATACAGGGAGCAGAATGGATGACGTTATCTTCGAAGAGTTCAAAGGTACGGGTAATATGGAATTAATACTAGACCGTGCACTTGCCGATCGAAGAATATTCCCTGCAATTGATGTAAATAAGTCCGGTACAAGAAAAGAAGAATTACTGCTTAACGAAGACGAGCTGAACAAAATTTACATCTTAAGAAAATTCTTGAGCGAGTATGATTCAGTTGAAGCAATGGAATTCCTCTTGGATAAGTTAAGGGGAACTAGAAATAATAAGGAATTTATGAATAGTATGAGTAGCTAAAATTCTGACTATTATTTAACTCGTTTTTTGAATATTTTCCGTTATTCTTTTGCTAAAATTGAGTTCGAGATAGCTTGCTTATGTTCTCTATAAAAAAAATCACGTTAATTTTCTTTCTCCTCTTATTTGTTTCAGTATCTGCTCAGCACAAGCACAAAGGCAGACGAAAAGGTGGAGGACCGTTTGTTCATAGCCCTATAGGGATCGAAACTCATTTGGTACCCTCGGATAACTTGTTTACTTGCTTTATTTCATTCAAAGTGGCTTTCGATAATCTTGTGTTCGTTAAAGATCGTACACAATTTAAGTCTGGAATATCCTTGGCTATTGAGATTCAAAAGGAAGGTAAGACGGTTGACCGTGTTATCAAGAAAAGCAGTGTCCTCGTTGATGATTATGACTTAACAACAAACAAAGATTTTTTTTTGCAGGATGTTGCATCGATTGTGTTGCCCGAAGGAGAATATACTTTCAATCCGCTTGCTTCTCTTGAGAATACTGAAATAGATGCAAAACTAAAACCGTTAAGTGTAATAATTGATTCATCACAACTTTCTTTTCCAATCACAGTTCATAAAGAGAAAACTGTTTTCAACAATAATAAGGTTTATACTTTATCAAATTCTGAAAATTCAATTCCTTATTCGATTAACCAATATGATCTTTTAATCCCGGTTTTTGATCAATCCATTAATTCTATTGACGTTGAAATATTTCAGAGAGAGAAGATTAAAATTAAGAAGACAATTGCGGAGTATGAAGAACTGAATATAAAACTGGATTCCTACGATGGACAAGTAGTGATAGTTGATGATAAAGAATATCCTAAAGTAAGATTGTTCAAGATTGATTATGTCAATCAGAAACTTGATGAAGGAATGTCACGCATTACTATCGCAATGAATGATAGAACTGAAGAATATCATGTGCCGGTTTTATGGTACAACAAACCAA
>QILJ01000440.1 GCA_003233295.1 Ignavibacteria bacterium
ATAATAGATAGTGTAACAATTTTTTTTAATAGTTTATCCATAAATCCCTCCTATTAATTGTTTGTGTTTGTATTATTTAGATCAATCATTAGATCATTATCTTTAGGTGGTAAGTCTAACCAAATCAAACTTAATCCGGCAGCAATTTTTTGTACGGTTGGATCACTATTACCAATTAATTGCTGAATTTTATTTCGAGTTTCTTGCGATGGGTTTTCATCACCGGCATAGTGAGCAATAATTGCGTCAGTCATCACCGGCGCAACAAGATCTGCATTTCCTTCTGATAATGAATAATTATTCATGAGAAATGTTTTTATCAACTCCGGCATACCGATTGTGAGAAAATTTTTCGCATATTCTTGAAATGTTAAACCACCGGTGTCGTAATTAATTTCATTGATGAAATCACTAGTTATTTTAAGGTAATTGTTCGATGTTAATTCAATTATCCTAAAAGGAACAGGCCAAGTAACAGATGAACCGGTTTCAATATCAAAGATAAAATCAGAACCGCTTTGAAATTTCACAATATCCTGTGCGTGGAAATGTCCGGTAAACATCACTTTTAATCCAAGCGAAGCGAACTCATATCTTACTCTTGTGAAATCTTCAACAACGTATGGTGTAAAGAACTCGCTTTCTTTGGCAAAGTGTTCGGTTAATCCATGATGCATCATTCCAAGTAAGGTTTTGTTCTTCGAGATACCTTCTTGTATTTTAGATTTTATCCATTCATATGTTTCCGGTTTGAATCTACCGCCAGTTTCCGGATAACCGTTCGCCAAATTATTATCATATCGGCAGGCGTCCATCCCAATTATCCAAATATCATCGGAAGGTTGCGCAACATAACTCAATGAGTTCGGATCTCGATAGAGGGCTTCTTTATATCCGTAATCAGCATAAATTTCTGAAAATTGAGCCGGAGAAATATTTTCTGTGGGGGTTGGTCCTGAATTAGAATAACTCATAGCATTGGGATTATTAATATCATGATTACCCGGTACTACGTAAACTTTTGCTCCTGAGTTTTCCAATTCCTTCAAATGTTCAGCAAATTTTTGATGACTTATAAGTTCCCCGTCTTTAGTAAGGTCGCCTGAAATAAGGACTATATTAACATTTTCTTTATTGATCTCGTTTATTGTGGATTGAAGAATGGCTTTACTCTCGGCGAACATTTTTCTGCTGTATCCTGTAGCGGCAAGAAACTTCTCAGCGTCTGTACCAAGAGAAGGGTCGAAATAATGAGGGTCTGAAAACACAGCAATTTTTGCTACTGTTACTCCTTTATCAACCGGTTCAACAACTGAATTGTTTTCCGAGCATGAAGTAAGAATTACTATGAAAAGGAGTAAAAACTTCAGAATATTTTTGTTGTTAAATAATTTAGTAATGCTATAACCCATTTAAAATGTAGTAAAAGTTTATGTTAAAACATATAGCATGTTAATTATTTTTAAAGTAAAATTCCACTCAATAATTTAGTATTCATGGAGTAAACGTAAGCAACCAATTATCATAATTGATCACCTAACTGTTGTATCACTATTGAAAATATTGAAATTATTTTAACAGAATCAACTTTTTAACTTCGGTAAAATGACTATTGTTCTCGACAGAAACAGCACTCATTCTCAAAAAATAAATTCCGGACGGAAAGTATGAAGCATTCCAATTCAATTCATATTTTCCTGCGGAACTTCTTCCGCTGAATAGCTTATCTACTTTTTCACCAAGTATATTATAAATAGATAATGATACTACACTTTCGCTGGGAATACTATATCGAATATTAGTACTCGGGTTAAAAGGATTGGGATAATTTTGAGAAAGTAAAAATTCCAAAGGAAGGTCGCTATTATCATTTTCAACCGAAGTTATTTCGCTTAAGGGTCGTTTCCAAACAGACCAGCCACCGGGACCGCCGGCAAATAGATCTGATGTTCCAACCGCTAAAGCTCTGACATATGGATACTCCGGGAAACCCTGATTAATCTCAGACCATGTTACTCCTAAGTCAGTAGAGATTAAAACGCCACCACCTTCACCAGAAACAAGACTGGCAAAAAGATTATCCTTATATGACACAAGTTCACCAACAAAGGAATTTTCCATTCCTGCATTAGCCGCAATCCAGTTGCTACCTCCATCATCTGAATAATACACTCCGTAATTGGTACCTGCAAAAATCCTATTTGAAATACTTGCAAAACTTCTTACATGATTTCCATCTGATGGTAATCCATTATTACTTAACGACCAATTAATATTGTTTAACGAGCTCTTATACAGATGATCAGTATATGTACCGGCTAAAATTGTTTCGCCTATAATACCTAATGTTCGAACATCCGTATCTGAAAGTCCCGTATTTGCTTCGTTCCAGTTTGCCCCGTTGTCTGTGGAAAAGTAAACGCCCTTTTTTGTTCCCAAAAACATTTTATTCCCGTCAACTGCAAGAGTCTGAATATAAGGACTATTAGGCAATCCGTTTCCCCCGCCTGACCAACTGGCGCCATTGTCTGTCGAAATATAAGCTCCAAAGTATTTGATTGCAGCATAAAATTTTGTTCCATCACATATTATTCTTGGGACTTCTAACCCGCTACTGGGCAGTCCATTAGAAGACTCATTCCAAGTAGAGCCATTATCGGTAGAAACATATATTCCACCGATCTGCGATCCAACTACAACTATGTTACCGCAGGCAGCAATGGATTCCACCGAACCTTGCGGCGGATAATCTGTTTTAACCCATTGAGCATTAACTTGGCTGAACATAAAAACGCCAGCCAATATTAACAAGTAAAGGGTATAGCTTTTATCATTCATAAAATCTCCTGAAAATATATCTATAAAACTAATTGTAAACTATTCAATACTACAAAGTATGAAAATGAATACTATTTGTTTATAGGGCATAAAACTTATAGTAAAGTATCAAACAAATAAGATAGATAATTTTTCTCAAATAATTTCTTTAGAGAATGTAAAGCCAAGTTTCTAATGAGCATGCAATATTAGTAACTTTACCAAAAATTTTATTCAGTACCGATAATTATTTCAATAAAATCAACTTTTTAATATCAGTAAAGTTCTTACTGTTTTTTAATGAGATCGCATTCATTCTTAAGAAATAGACCCCAGAGGTGAAGTTTGAAGCATTCCAAATAATCTCAAAGTTTCCGGCAGTTTGTGTCCCTTTATACAATTCAGCAACTTTTGCTCCAATTGAATTGAAGACTGTAAGCGATACTTCACTCTCATTTGGTAAGCTGTATCTAATTGTTGTACTCGGGTTGAAGGGATTAGGATAGTTCTGATCTAATGCAAATGTGCTTCCATTTGATTCTACATTAGTAGGTGTATCTAAAGTGAGATTATCAATCTTAACAGTAGAGCCAGCAGAAGTAAGATCACCATCAATTGTATCTGCAAGAACGAAGTTAATCGATAAATAGCTTGGAGCTTTATCAGAAAAGTATTCAATGGTGGTTTCAAACTGAGACCAGTTTGGCGAAGGATTTTCCAAGATAAAAGTTCCAGTGCCTATTCCCTGATCAGTTTCATCGTAAATAACTATTGAAGTCCAAAAAGTTGCTCCTCCTTTTAAGTCGGTTTTTATATATCCTTTGAATTTTGTGTATCTGATAGAAACCGGATGACCTGGGATAGAAGATGAATTATCATTCACGGTGTTTAGCATTGCAGGCCATGCAGTATTAGCAAAATTTACAATTTCCATCTGAGCTGCAGATGAACCTTGTTGTGCGTCTGATGTCCGAGTTACGTTTGTAACTACGGCATTAAAAGTATCCCAATTAATTGGTCTTCCTCCATCCCATTCCTCGAACCCAGCGTTTAGAATTTGCGAAAAAGAACTGGAGGTTAACAATACTGCAAAGAAAAGAATTAGAAGTAGAAAATCTATTTTTTTCATTTTATTCCTCCTAAGAATGTTTATGAATGCATGTTTTATGTCATAAAGTTAATTGCAAATGACATCCGTTTATGAATATAAAGCAAATTAAGTGTTATGTCAAATTAAAACAATTAAAATATTTTCCTTTTTTTTACCAGTGCACCGTGGTTTTGACTGTAATTGCAGATGAAACCTTATCTACACAAATTAGCTGCATCTGTTCAATTTCGTGTGCTATTCTAATATGAGAGTGAATCCCAATAATTGGTTTAGCTTAAAATTATGATTATCTTTGCAATTGAAAATATTGAGTTTAGTGAAATTTTATAAAATAAAACTAAAGCCTCACAGTAAAATGTGAGGTTTTTTTATTGTAGGAGAGTAAATTGAAAAAGATAAGAAATGTAGCGATAATTGCACATGTTGATCACGGTAAAACAACATTAGTTGATGAATTACTAAAACAAAGTAAAATATTCAGAACAAATCAGGTAGTGCAGGAAAGATTTCTAGATTCAAACGACTTAGAAAGGGAAAGAGGAATTACAATTCTCTCAAAGAACATCAGTATACCTTATAATGGATATAAAATTAACTTGATCGATACTCCGGGTCACTCTGATTTTGGCGGAGAAGTTGAAAGAGTGTTAAAAATGGCGGACGGAGTTCTTCTTTTGGTTGATTCCTTTGAGGGACCGATGCCTCAGACAAGATTTGTTTTGGAGAAAGCGCTTTCTCTTAAATTAAAGCCAATTGTTGTAATAAATAAAATTGATAGACCTGATAACAGACCGGAAGAAGTTTTAGACGAAGTTTACGATCTTTTTATTGATCTTGATGCTGACGAAGAACAGTTGGACTTCCAATATCTTTATGCAAGCGGAAGAGACGGTTGGGCAATTAGGGAGCTCAACGATAAGCAGGAAAATCTGATCCCATTATTAGAGATGATAGTTGAAAGTATTCCTCAACCGGAAGTTGTTGAAGGTGAATGTCAAATGCAGATCACTTCGCTTGATTACAGCGAATACGTTGGCAGAATTGGAATTGGAAGAGTTTTCAGAGGAACACTTCGTAAGTCAGATGCGTTAAGCATTATTAAGCGAGACGGCTCAATTAAAAAGATTTCAATAAGACAGCTTTTTGTGTTTGAAGGTCTGGGAAGAATTGAAGTTGATGAAGTTGAAGCCGGTGATATTTGTGCAATTGTCGGGATTGAAGATATTGATATTGGCGATACAATTGCCGGTGGTGAAAGTCCTGAACCGTTACCAATAATTGCAATTGATGAACCGACAATCAGTTTAAATTTTACTGTTAATACATCTCCGTTCTTTGGCAAAGAGGGTAAGTATGTTACGTCTCGTCATTTACGAGATCGACTATATAAAGAACTTGAACAGAATGTTGCATTACATGTAGAAGAAACCGGTTCACCGGATACTTATAAAGTATCTGGGAGAGGAATTCTTCATTTATCCATTCTTATGGAGAATATGCGAAGGGAAGGATATGAATTTGCTGTTGGTGCTCCAAAAGTTATTTTTAAAGAGATCAAACGGAAGAAAGCCGAACCGATTGAAATTCTTACAGTTGATGTACCTAATGATCTTTCCGGTAAAGTGATCGAATTGGTCGGGCAGAAAAAAGGGGAGCTTGTAAAAATGGAAGCAAAAGGCTCGCTTACTAAATTGGAGTTTCATATTCCTGCACGCGGATTGATGGGATTAAGAAATAAAATTCTAACTGTAACTTCGGGCGAAGGAATTATGCATCACCGTTTTTATCAATATGAATATTTCAAAGGTTCAATCACACAAAGACAGTCCGGTGTTTTGATCTCTATGCATGAAGGAACAGCTACTGCTTATGCTATCGATTCTCTTCAAGACCGGGGAAAATTTTTCATTGAACCGGGTGATGTCATTTATCAAGGACAGATTGTTGGTGAGAATAATAAAGAGGTTGATATCGAAGTTCATGTTCAGCGAGGGAAAAAATTAACGAATATGAGAGCTGCGGGCGCAGACAAAGCTGCTAAGATTGCACCGGCAGTAAAATTCACATTAGAAGAATCTTTGGAATATATAAAAGAAGATGAACTAATTGAAATTACTCCTAAGTCCATCCGAATGAGAAAATTATATTTAGATTCTCACGCAAGAAAAAAATATAACTTGCAATTAAAGAAATAATTTCTTAAAAATATAATTGAATATTCTTCTCTTATTTTATGGCAATTTTAATATTCAGTAGTAGAAACATTTATGTGAATTAGCGAAAAATAATCAATCAATAATTATGAGGGATTAAGCTATGACAGAGCTACATGAATTTGAATGCCCAAGGAATTTGTACGAAAAGTT
>QILJ01000478.1 GCA_003233295.1 Ignavibacteria bacterium
ACCGATGGAAAATACAAAAGGGTCAACATTCCGGGATGAAATTCATTTTCCGGATTTTTCAATTCAAGCCTTATCGTAATAGTTTGTTTTGTCGGGTCAACATTTCCACTGATAGATCTGATGGACAAGCGCATATTAGGATGTTTATAGGATAAAAATCTCAAATTCATATATTTCATTTTTCTTACAAGGTGCAGGTACTTGACCGGCAGATCTGCATAGACATCAAGAACACTCAAATTGCCTAAGTGCATTATTGCTTCACCTTTCTGGATCAGATCACCAGTATGGTTTTTAACGCTGAGTACAACTCCATCAATAGGAGAGAAGAGCGGAATTGGCTGCATCTGATTATCGAGCAAATATCTTAAACTGTCCTCAATATCATTGGTTACTTGAAGCAGAGCTTCTCGTTCAGCTGGAATGATGGTTCCGATTCGCTCACCTTTACGGACTTTATCGCCGGGCAGTTTTGTAAAATCTTCCAGTCTTCCTTCAAACTGTGAAGCCGACTGTGAAGCCGCATGAGCTTCATTCCTGATCTTAATTTCGCCATATATTTTTATTGTGTCTCTCATATTCTCTTTTTTAGGCGACTCCGTCTTTACTTTGACTACCGGGAATTTCCGTTCTATCGGATTATCTTCTCCCTGTTTACAAGCTAGTAAAAGTAAACTGATTACAACGATTGAAATAATTGAATGTCTTAACATTTGAAATCCTCAATTACGAAATTTAAATTTTATTTTAACATAGTGAATAACATGTCTGATTGATTTGCAGCAAGATATAGATCAACCAGCTTGGCAACATATCTCAATCTTGTCTCCTTTATTTTGATCTTTATTTCAGCAAGCGACTGCTGGGCATCAATGAACTCAAGGTTAGTGATCAAGCCGGCTTTGTAATCAACTCGTGCAATAGCAAAGGCTTGCTCGGCAATTGACTCGCGCTCTTTCTGGATTTTGGATATCTCTTTATAGTTTTCCAATTCACTAAAGGTTTTGCGGTAAAAGATATTCAGTTCCCTCTGGACATCCATTTTCTGCGATTGAAAAGAGCGGATCTTTGCTTCACTTAACTGACGCTGATAATCAGTGCTTCCCCACATGAATAACGGGAGTTTCAGCCCTACATTTACCTGCCAATAATTACCATCGCCAGTCGGATCGCCATCGTTAAAGTATCCGCCGCCAAAACCTAACGCTGGAAGCTGTTGCGCTGTTATAACATCTTTCCTCAGCATTTCGGTATTCGCTCTGAAATCATATTCTTTTATAAACGGATTTTCATTAACTGAAAGCATTGACGTATCCGGTAAAAGCTGTTCTATTAAATTCTCCGCATTAATTGGTTCAAGTTCATAGTCCAAGCTGTCATTACCTACTATCGAGTTAAACTCCGAAAGAAGTTTTTCCTTTTCGTTTTTAATCCTCTCGATCTCCTCTTCAATTTTGGAAATTTCATTTTCCGATTGAAGCACATCCAGTTTGGAACGAGTTCCCGCTTTCCATCCAATATTCGCAATGGTTTTATGCATCATCATCAGCTCAAGTCGTTTTGATTGGATCTCAATCTCAGTTTCCTTTAGTAAAGTCTGCAGGTAAATTCCGGCAACTCTTCTCTCGTTCGAAAGTTTTTCCTGCTCGATCTTCGATTCTATTATTTTACTTTCAGACTTAGCAACATCAGCGCTGTTCATAATTAAATCGCCAAGCGCCCAATTGCTGCGTAAAGAGGCGCTCTGCTGATGGAAATTATATGCAGATAAAAAATGATCTTGATGAAATAAAAGCAGTGATAGATCCGGTAGTGTTTTCGATCTTTGATTCTCGTAATTTTGTTCGGCTGCGCTCTTTTCAAACTTCTGCGACTTGATCACATAGTTGTTGCTCTCAGCTTTTCTTATGGCTGTTTCCAAATCTATTACTGTGCGATTTGCATCTTGAGCAGATAGAAATGATTGTAAGGAAATTAGAGAGATGAGAATTTTAATTATAAAACTGAATTTTAGCATTTTATTTAATCCCAATATATTTTGCATTGTAATGAGATTTGCATACAACTTTAAAATATTTATAGATAAAAATATACCTTTTCAAAAAGAAATTCCTCTTAAGAATAATTAAGAAATTTTTAAGGTAAGCCATGATTATTGTTTATGAGATGAATGTCTTGAGTTGAATAATAATAAGTAACCGATCTGTCAGATCACCTTGCTGCAGAAGTGCTTCGCAATATTCTGGCTGGTAAAGTTATGAGCACCTTAACGAAATCGAGAACACCGTTTACTGTAATCCCAACAAGTTTGAAAGGAAGGAGCAATAGCCAAACAAAAGGATATGCAATCAAAGCGATTATTGCTAGTGGCCAACATAAAAGAAGCAGGATAATCCACAATAAAAATTTCGTCATTTCTAAACTCCTAACATTTACCTCTTTTGACGTATGCTGGATTTAATTGTTCAGTGTAGAAGAAAAAGATGAATATCAAGATATCCAAACTTCCAAGGTTTTGGAAAACTTGGAGGTTTTATTTAAGATTATCTTTTATATGATATCAAAACCTAAAAGACATTTGCAAACCAACTCTATCAAACAATAAAGTAGGGCTAATATTTAAACTGGAAAGCTTCGAATCCTCTCCGTTGTTAAGATTGACGACAAACCTTCCCACAAAGTAACCGATCGCACCGCCGAGGAAAACATCCGATACCCAATGCTTATCGTGATATATTCGTGCAGCGCCTACTAATCCGGCTGAGCCGTACCAGAAGATCTTCCAGAAAATATTATCGATATAATCAGCCATCACTGTTGAGACAGCAAAAACAACGGTTGTGTGCCCGCTTGGTAGAGATTGATAATCATTATTAGTAAACTGAAACGGTTTAAAAACCAGATGATCATCCCCTGCATAAGGTCTTCTTCTTCCGATAATGACTTTTAATACAGTAGTTATTATTCCTGCATAAATTAAAGCTTCTGAAGCATGTAAGCCCAATTTCCTTATTCCGGATTCTCCTGTAAACAGCCCTACTCCGTATAGCCCCGCAGTAAATAATGCTGTGTAGCCGCTGCCGTAATATTTATCAATCCCGAATATTTTATCTTTAGTGCTGTTTTGATTCTCTTGTGCAAATTCCCGGACATTTTGGTCAACCGTAAAAAGGAGCGCCGTACCGCCAACAACTGCGCCAAACGTTAACCAATCACTTGAAGAATACTGAAGCGGTTGTGTAGCAATTTCTCCCCCAGTATAAAAGAAATGATTTACATCCGAAAGAAATGTTTGCCCGATATTTTTATCATCTTTTTTATCTTGAGCAAATTCTGTATTAGTGAATAACAACAGACTTATTAAAAATGTTACCAGACTTTTTTTCAACATTTAACAATTTAGTTTTATTGTTGCAATAATTCATGTTTTTGAACGCATGTAATATAATGATAAAAATTTAAGAATATTTATT
>QILJ01000272.1 GCA_003233295.1 Ignavibacteria bacterium
TCAAGGTTTTGGATGACGGGTTTATCAGAGTAATCGACTACCTCGGTTCTGACCAGTCGATAGTGCAGGCTGCACGGGTTTCATACGGCAGAGGGACGAAGAAAGTGAGCCAAGATAGAGGTTTGATACGGTATCTTCTTCGTCATAGACACACAACACCATTCGAAATGTGTGAAATAAAATTGCATATTAGAATTCCGATGGATGCTTGGAGACAATGGATCAGACATAGAACGGCTAACGTTAATGAGTACTCGACCCGGTATTCTCTCGCCATTGATTCAACACAAACAACAGAGCCTGACCAATGGAGAATGCAGTCAAGTGATAACAAACAAGGAAGCGCAGGATTCTTTGACACTGAAATTGGGAAGGAGATGAGCGCAGATGAAAAATTCCTTCACGATAAAGCCCGCGAAATATATTCAAAGAGAGTTGAGACTGGAGTAGCACGAGAGCAGGCGCGGAAGGACCTTCCGCTGGCAACATATACAGAAGCCTATTGGAAAATTGATCTCCACAATCTTCTGCATTTTCTGGAATTGAGAATGGAGAAAAATGCTCAATTGGAAATCCGCGAGTATGCAAATGTGATAGGTAACGAAATTGTAAAACGATGGGTACCGATTGCATGGGAAGCATTTGAAGAATATATCCTCACTTCAAAAGAATTCTCCGGTTTCGAATTAAAATTATTGAGCCTTTTGGCTAATGGGAAAAAAGAAGAAGCTGTTGAAGCTGCAGAAGAATATGGCTGGATAAAATATAAAGATGATAAAATCACTTTCAACATGGAGCGGTGGGAGTTTGAAGGAAAATTGAATGAACTTAATATTCCCATACCTTGGCAGTAGTGATTTGCTTTTTTGTTCAAATACGATGAATTAAAATTAAAAGACCTTTCTTTGTACGAATAACAAGAATGGATTTGGTGTTTTGTTGTTATAAAACATTAATAACTTTTCGAGATACAATGGAGATAATTATAAAAAACCTTCGAGGTTTACAGTTAAAACAATTTAATGTTTCTCATTTAATTTGTTGATTTTGCTAACTTATTTTCTTTAAAAACCTCGAAGATTTGGTTAAAAAATATAAACAAATGAAAATGATAATCATTGCTTGATAATCATTGCTGCGGTTTCAGAGAATAATGTTATCGGGAAAAACGGCTCAATTCCATGGCGCTCGAGAGAAGAAATCACTCACTTCAAAAATACAACGATTAATTATCCAATACTGATGGGCAGAAAAACTTTTGCTTCACTTAAAAAACCATTAAACGATAGGAAAAATTTAGTTCTGAGCAGAAAAAGTAATTTCAACATTTCAGGAAATAATGTGTTTTCATTTAGTTCTATTGGTGAGGTTTATGACTTTTCTAATAATTTTACTAAATTGTTTGTAATTGGAGGAGGAGAAATCTATTCGCAGTTTATTGATAAGGCTGATGAGTTATTGATCAGCAGAATGCGGTTTACGATAGAAGGAGATACATATTTTACTAAAATCGATCCGCTAATTTGGGAATTGAAAAGCAAAGAAAGTTTTAAAGATTTTGTCCTTGAGAAATACATAAGAAAATAATTCTGTAACTTTAAAACTGAACTTTTATTACAAAGAGATATATGAGTAAGATAAAGATATTGCCAGAAAATATAGCGAACAAAATTGCTGCCGGCGAGGTTGTGCAGCGTCCGGCATCTGTGCTCAAAGAGTTGATGGAAAATTCCCTTGACGCCGAAGCGGATCATATTGAAGTTATGATCAAAGCTGCCGGTAAATCGTTAATACAAGTTGCTGATGATGGTATTGGCATGGATGAAGAAAATGCAATTGCTTCGCTCCAGAGACATTCAACAAGCAAAATTGAAACGATTGAAGATCTGGAAAAGATTGAAACTTTCGGATTCAGGGGAGAAGCTTTAAGCTCAATTTCTGCCGTTGCTAAAATTGAAATGAAAACTTCAACCGGCGATGATATCGGTACGATATTAACTTATGATGATGAGAACCATCTAAAGACAACAAAGGATAAAGTACCGAAAGGAACTTCCATTGCAGTGAAGAATCTTTTTTACAATACTCCTGCGAGAAGAAATTTCCTCAAATCTCATACAACAGAATTGAAACATCTCATTGATACTTTCAACAGAATTGCGCTTAGTCATCCTAAAGTTTCGATGAAACTATGGAACAATGATGATCTCGTTTTTGATTATCAAGATGGCGAACTTAAGGATAGAATAAAAGAAGTAATTGCCGATAATATTTTTGATGCAATAATTGAAGTCAGTGAAGACACGGACTTCCTCAATGTTCACGGGTATGTTGCAAAGCCTACGTTTCTGAAGAAGAGCAAAGGTGAGCAGTATATTTTCATTAATGGCAGATATGTTGTAAGCAAAACAATAAATCATGCTGTGTTTTCCGCATACGAAAATTTATTGGAGCGTGGTGAGTATCCGTTTTTTGTTCTGTTCATAGATCTCGACCCGGGAAAAGTTGATGTAAATGTTCATCCGGCAAAACTTGAAGTGAAATTTGAAAATGAGAAAGATGTTTATACTCTAATAAAAGCTGTTGTGCGTAAATCAATAGGACAGTATGACCTTACGCCTAACTTATCCCTTTCTGAGGATGGAAACCAGCACACAGGACTAAAATACGATAGACATCGGTTTATTGATAAAGATGATTTCTCAGACAGACCAAATCATCAATCGGCAAACTACAAAAGAAAGGAAGATCATATTTTTGCCGATGAGGAAATTGATCTGCTCTTCAATAAAGTCAGTCCTTTTTCTAAAGAAAACTCACCACAGCAGGAGATCCCGCATCCGTTCGATGAGAGCAGCAATTCATATGAGCATGAATCTAAAGTATCGAACGTAACAAATAATGCAAATTCAAACTCCGGATTTTTAATATCACTGCACAATAAATATATTTTGTCGCAGATCAGAAGCGGTTTAATGGTTATTGACCAGCATGTAGCGCACGAAAGAATACTTTATGAAAAAGCGCTTAACTCGTTTGATGCCGATATTCCTTTTTCTCAGCAGCTGCTATTTTCACAGACGCTTCAAGTTGATCCAGCCGATTACCAGCTATTAAAAGAAATTGAACCATATCTTAGTAAACTTGGTTTTGAACTGAAGTTTTTCAGTAAGAACACCATTGTAATAGACGGTGTTCCGTCTGATGTAAAAGTCGGGATGGAAATTGAAACTCTTAAAGCAATTCTGCAAGAGTATAGAATTAATGAGGAAGAAAAACATCTTGAGCAAAAAGACAATGTTGCGAAATCATTCTCTTGCAAAGCCGCCATTAAAGCCGGCGATAAACTGACTGAGCAGGAAATGAGGGTTCTGGTTGATGAACTTTTTGCAACATCAATGCCGTATGTTTGTCCGCACGGGAGACCTATCATTATAAAAATTCCTCTGGATGAATTCGATAAACGTTTCGGCAGAACTTGAGTAATTAGCATCTATTTTTCTTTACATTATTTGTAAGATTTATTTTGTTAAACAAAATAAACTGAGATTGTGTAATAGAAAAAATACGATGATGTTTAAAACAGATGTGAGATAATAACACCGACTTAGCTGGAGTTAAAATGGTAAGATTGGATCTTTCTGACAGCTCAAAGTTTTTCTTTTCTTCATTTCATTTTCATATGATCTAATTTTTACTTCCCCAATAAATATCTCACCAGTATTCCAACTAACACAATTAGTTAAATATGGTTCGTTATCCGGCAGAAATTTCTAGGTTTAATTAGTATAGCTTTCTTATATTTATTACTAATGTATAAAATTTAAACATATTGAAAGTACATATCATGAATACTGAAGAATATCGAAAAGCAAAAGAGAAGTACAACGAGAGATTAAAAAGTTCTAAAGAGATACCACTCAAATACACATCTGTTTCCGGGAATGAGATCAAACCTCTTTATGCTCCTGATGATCTTGATGAATCAGAATTCCTTGATGAAATAAATTTTCCGCAAGAGTATCCATTCACGAGAGGAATACATGTAAACGGGTATCGCGGTAAGGTTTGGACTATGCGGCAGTTTGCCGGATTCGGCACTCCTGAAGATACAAACCATAGATTTAAATATTTACTGAAGAACGGTCAGACGGGGCTTTCTGTTGCTTTTGATCTGCCGACTTTGATGGGATACGATTCTGATGATGAATTAAGCGAAGGCGAAGTTGGTATCTGCGGCGTATCAATTTCATCGTTGGAAGATATGGAAATTCTTTTCGATCAAATTCCTCTTGATCAAGTTTCAACTTCGA
>QILJ01000102.1 GCA_003233295.1 Ignavibacteria bacterium
AATTCTAATACTTTGCCTTCAAGATACATCTGTTTCAGCCTGCCTTGATAAGGACAATTTATAATTTGGTATAAAACAATCTGTATCGAGGGAGTTATTTTACCGGATTGATAGTAAGGATCAGAAAGTGCCCCCCCTTCTATCATTTTGAAAAAGTCATCCGGTATAAGATGACCATCTTCTTCTATAAAAGGATTTAGCTCGGAAAACTTAATTAAAAGTGTTACAACATGAAAAAATTGGTTTCCAAATACTTCTGTTGCTTGATCTATTTGAGGAGATAAAATGAAGCTGTCTCCTTTATTAATGCAGATCGATTTTTTTAGACTATCAATGCGGCTTTCTGCATTTTCTCCTGCGAGATAGAAGACCAATTGAATAAAATCTGATGAGACTTTTGGCTTTCCGGCCACTTTTTCATTAAGTATCTGACACTCGACCATAGTAAGAGCCAGTCCATCTCGAATGGCGATACTTTTTACTATTCCCTTACCTATTTCTTCAGGAATAGGAATAATTCTCTCAAAATGCTCGGCATGAAATAATTCGATTTCTTTCCTTATTTGATTTTTGCTGAATCCAATATTTATTGTTAATGACATTCTTTTTACCCTCAATTTAAGAATAATCTGGACTTAAAGAATCATTTTCTAACTTATTAAAATATTACACTATGAAATAATTAATATTAAAATTCATATCACTGGATGATCAAAATGTCAAGAATATTGAAAAGGCGCTGTTCCAACCGGTTAACAGGATGGAATTTCATCAATACTGTTAAAATATGGTTTTATGTAATACTAAAGGAACATCAGGCGATCCTACTCCGTCCGGGTAGACACGTCAATGGAAGCCTGGCCGGACATAATTATATTCATCCCGCACAAGGGGCCCCTGGTATACTACGTCCCATATAGTTAGACTTGCACAGGAAGGTTGGATTAAAAAGAAGGAGGAGCAGGCTGCTGTTAAAGATGATGATAATATCGAGTTAGAGACAGGAAGTTAAAGGCGGAGCGCCTCCAGGAATTGCAGAGTATTGCACTACTTGATTTTATTTTTTATGTCTACTTATAAGGAGATTTGTCGGATTATAAGGATTATTTGACTGGATTTCTCTCAAATTCTTTAAATATATACAGTTTTTGCAATTTATGACTCTACTGCAAGAAGGTAAATATGCTATCTCTAATGCCCTTATTTGGCACTTAGAAGGTCTGATTTAGAGCAAAAAGTTAGTTTTTGCAGAGGAGTCATTTATTTCTTTTTCAAGGGGATTTTTACTGTAAAAATCCTTAACTCAGATTTTACATTTCCCTATAAATTGAAAAAACAAAGAAAAGAAGGTTGAGTGTCATCAGAAGATTTGACAGATGCTTATTCCCATATCCTAAATTATGTTCCAGAGGATATCCCTTTGTTTTTAGAATGTTGTTATTCCCGTTTTCTATTTCCACCGGCTTCGCCCGTATGCAATCATGTATTTAATATTTTTATCAGTGATGGCGAGGTTGGTCACTACCTTGGAATGTCACTTATTTTCAGTGCTCTCCTGTCCTTATGTGGCCATTTCAGCACCAGAGGCGGCCCGAATCCCGCTTGTTTTAGAGAAGTTAGATTAAGAAAATAAGGTAATGCGATATGGTTTCTTGTTGATTTCTTTAGTTTTATTTGAGTTTCTTTTCTACGGATGTAATACCATCGCGAATTTTATCCAGGATACGGTTTAATTCAGAAACTTCTTCTCCGGTTAAAGCATTCAACAGCTGATCCCCCTTAATTTCACAGGTATACATTTGATCCAGCAACTCAATTCCCTTTTCGTTTATGGAAACAGCTTTTTGCCTCCTGTCATGGGGATTTTCACTCCTCTCAAGAAGCCCCTTTGCCCATAATTTATCAACAATCCGGCTGACATCCGAGTGTTTTTCCAGCATGCGTTCTTTGATGTATCCGATTGAAACTGCACCATTTTTTGATAAGGGCCTTAAAATTCTCAAGATATTATACTGCTGTTCCGTGACACCATGCTTTTTCAAGGATCGTTCAAATTCATAAGAAAGTTGTTTTACTGTATAGATAAGATTAATCAGACCTTTATGGTAATCATTTCGAAATGAACCTTTAAGTTCTTCTTCAATTTTCATAATATTCTCTCGAATAGAAGGAAGAATATGGATCGAAAACTCCAATCCCCGTACAGGAGGATTGGAGTATTTTTTTCGGTAAAACTCATACTATCGTCGTTATCGCATCAAAATCTAACCTGGGACGTCGTGGATAGAGGGGCTGTGATTCATCATAATAACCAAGTGTAATGGCCATAACAACTGTTTCCCCTTCTTTTAAACCAAAACTTGCAGCTATTTCGTTAAAATCAATCCCACTCATCGAATGTGAATCAACACCATATTCTTTTGCCGCTATCATGATGGACATAGCCAGCAACCCGGCATTGCTTTCGGCAAATTTCAGTTTACGTTCATCACTTGATCCGTATAAAAAGGCAGCAGCTTTCTTTGCTCCTTTTACCATCTCCTCATTACCGCCCACACTCTTCAACATTTCTTCCCACACCGGATTCGAATCTGAATAAGCTTCTTTATTTCCAACGATAATTAATGTTACCGGTGCATCTAAGACTTTTGGCTGTTTATTGGAAAGTTCATAGAGTTTTTGTTTCCTTTCATCAGATTTTACTGCAATCAAGCGCCAGGGTTGTAAATTAAAAGCCGATGGGGCAAGTACCGCCAGATCGACAATCTTTCGAAGCAGTGATTCATCCAAATTTTTACCAGTATCAAAATAATTCACAGATCTTCTTTTTTTATACAGATCTTTTACTTCCATCAGAATAGCCTCCATTAATTTATATATGTTCCAACATAATATGTTATAACATACATTATACTAGTAAAGTTTCCCCTCTTGGTCAAGTTAATAAGGAAGAAAAAGCGAATAATTCTTAGGAACACTTTTAGTATGGATTTATAATTTTTAATCTGCTTCTGACTTCTAACCTTTTGCATATCTTCTGTTATTAGAAATTATGCTTCTCCCTTAAATGCTGTTGCAACTATTAAGCTGTCCCAAAAAGAAAAATTGTATTTTCGCCTGAGTATTGATCCCTCGATTAATACATTCATTTTGTTTCAACTATCGGGTATCTCTCATAAAATGGCTCGATTAATTTCTGTATCTTTTCCTCTTTAATGTCTGTTTTTTATTAATTCACTGTAATTTCGTTAATTACTTATACGCTTCCTATGATTTCGCATTGATCGGCAACCTTTTTTGATATTTTATGTTTACGAGTGTTTTGACTTTCAATAAAAGCATACAAACGGATATTGGTGTCTAAGAAACATAATTCTTCAAAGATTTCTATTATAAATAGTTTCTCTGCTAAAGGGCATGAAATATTTTACCCTTAAAGGGTTGGCTATCAATTCTTCGATAAAATATTTTTCCTTTTCTCCTGGTTCTGTATATATCATTACCTTTACATTTCGGGAAATTTTATAACCCCGTCTTTAACATGAGTCGTAAATTTAATTATTCCCATGATCTCTCTCCATCTGTAAATATACTTTATAACCTGATTTTATAAATAACTTTTTAAAATATAAGTAGCAATAAAAACGTATGTCAACCGAATATCTGTAAATGTCGAAGAACCTTAATGTGTAAAATTAATATAAAAGAAATTATATGGGCGATACTGGGATCGAACCAGTGACTTCTACCGTGTGAA
>QILJ01000556.1 GCA_003233295.1 Ignavibacteria bacterium
ATCGTCAATTAGCACTACAAGCTGCTGAGGCCGGAGTAAGTTTAAATCGAGTAGCTAGTGCTAAGTTGGCGCACTAAAACGCATAATCGGGATGGGGAGCTACTCAAGTAGCCCCCTCCCACAACACCTTTCTATTACCTATAAGTCTACGCCAATAAATTAGTTTCGACTACTTTTCTTGAATATTCTGATGTTAATATTGGGAAGATTCAACCCTGAAATGCATAATCCCTTAAGCTGTTATTGCAGCCATGTGTTCCGCCACTAATCCAGCGAGCGTTTTATATCCTAATTTTTTATTGAGGCCGGATACATTGTGCCCATCAGAGTATATGCCTTCGTTACCGCCATTTTTAAAAGCGAGTGACCAAGGTGTAAAAGTGATATTGTTAGAAGATCACATTTATTTGTGCTTTAGGGTTTGTTCGGCTTGACATATTGGGAGCGCCCATATATGTCTCTTTAAGTTAGTATAGAAATCATGGGCTGGAAGGCTTCTCATGGAGCTAACTTTTTGACAAATTAATTGACGGGGGTTTTCCTACAATCTCATTAGGATTTTTAGAAGCAAATATGAGTTATACCATAGAAATTGAGAGAGAAATATCAAAAGGAACAGGTATACTTACATATAAACACGGTGCCGTTTCTATCAATACAACTTGCTGGTTCGAATTGGCAAATCCCATACCCGCCAAGAAATACATTCGTTGTTCTGCTACTCATATGCAGACGAAAAAAAATTCGAAGGGACAGAAACGGGAGGCTATCTATCTGCCTGATAACCAATCAAATAGAAGGGGTATATTCATCCACATGGGAATTAATTCTGCATGGTCTGATGGATGTATCGTAATCAAAAAAGAAGAATTACTTAAAATTTGGAATTCCATTAATCCAAAGAATGATGGGAACGTCTTCATCGTAGTTAAGAACAAATAGCGAGAAAATTAATGCTTAGATATATAAGACTTTCTTTCGTATTTTTTATACTCGTATTTGTATCTGCGTGTGCGAGTAGCCCTTCCACCGTTGATTCTGATGTAATGATTAACAGGCTTCTTCACATTGACAATGAAACATTCATCTCTAAAACTAGTGATGGAGAGCCTTTTTATAATTCGCTGATGGAATATAAAGAATGGGAATTATTGTACATAAAGCATTCAAAATATGATTCAGGCGATAGAAACTTGACAGAAGTTGAGTTAAAAAAACTCCTGTTTATTGGTTATATATCTTGGATAAACTCTGACGCTGCCATATCCCAGTCATTTTCAAGTGATCTAGTGCCGATTTTTCATCAAAACAAATCTACAGTTCTGAATGTAATTTCGGAGCTAAAGTTCTTAATGCCCTCTACATGTTATTTTTTGGGAAATTATTTTGGTTTTGAAGGTAAGAACCAAGAAAATAAGGCTAGTTTCCTCGAACAAAATGGCCCTCTATTAATCAAAGCTCTTGGTGAAGCTAACGGCACAACATGCTTGAAACACATCCAGTAGAAAGATAGAAAATTCGTAAGCGCAAAACAAACGACAGGATTACGCCTCAATACTTCAGCTGATCTTGGTAAATGATGCCCGGGTTAGTGTAGCCACATCACTTGCATTGTAACCCTAAGTCTTGTTTTTTCAGGGGAGGATGCTTAACTACATTCTGTAGGTTATGATAAAAATTCAGGTTAGTCCGAAGAGCTATTTATTGAATTTAGCCAATCAGACATTTTATTACTATCTTTTGCAGTTTTATTACCAGAACACTTGTCAGTTGAATAGAGCCCATATTTGTCTCTTTTTAAAAAAACAAAATATTCTATCTCTTTTTCAAAAACAAAACTGCAATTAGTTAAACTAATAATTCCGATTGCATTAAGAGAATTTTTTTTCCAAGTCTTTTCTACTTTTAATATTGAAATACTACCATCGTAATTAGGTAATAATGCAACCGCTTCTATTTTACCTTTAACGACAATTCCCGATCTTTCAAAAGACTCTTCTGGGCTTAATTCAATACAACGGCATGCATATACACCTGATGAAATTGACAGTAGAAGTATGAAAAAAAAGTATTTCAATTATCTATTCCTTATGATAAGCGTGAGGGATTTACTTTTTTTCCTTCAATAACTTTTCCAATTATCAATGGATCATGAAGACTGTTAAGCAAACATTTAAGTAGGGTATCTTCCGCTTTTGTATCGGTGCCAAGAGCACCACCAACGTGAGCTAATTCATGTACGAGCGTTGCCGCAGTGGTCCATTTTCCCATATTTAATGTATACGCTGTTAGAGTGACATGCTTTTTACTTAGTGTTGCTCCGTACCGACCCTTGATGTTACTTGGGTCTAGACTAATCCAAATAGAGGAATCGATCCATATTTGATGAAATGATTTCCCAGAAGGCAAATTTTTGAACGCGTCATTACAAGGTTTATGACCTTTTATTTTACTATCGATGAGTGAAACTGCGGACTTTAAAGTATCTAAATGCGCTGACGGATCTGGAAATGGTAACCAATTCCACCCACTCACAGAAGAAGGAGCTGTATAAGTTGACGATTTCGAAGTATATATATTTGACATAAATCATTCCTCAGAAATTGTTCAGCTAGCTAAAGGATACACTCACTCATCAAGACTAACAAGACAGCCATAGTAAGCAGATGTGGCATAGTAATGCTTGAGCCTTATACAGGAAAACTTGTACGTACGGTTCTGAGGGAGGAAAGGGCTGTAAGGCCGCAGACCTACCCGGTTGTGTTCAACGCGTACAGAGGCACTGTGATCTCTTAATCACAGCGCCAGAACATTTTAACCTAGAATAATTTGATCATGTTGTTTCTAATTGCTATGCATGATCAAGCGCCGTGCTGATCAGCATGGAATTCAGGAACATTTGGAAAATCGTGATCTGGGTTGGTTACATGCCGAATGTATTGAAGGGTTGTATAAATTCCGATAATACCAATGGTCTCCAATATTGCCTTGTTGCTGAATCCTGCATTTTGTACGGACTGAA
>QILJ01000500.1 GCA_003233295.1 Ignavibacteria bacterium
TCTGTCGGGCAATTCGGAAAAGGACGAGTGCTGGCTTATACTTCAGACCCTGCACCGCATTGGGGATGCAATTTCGTTTTTTGGGAAGATTATGCAAAACTGTGGACAAATGCTTGCGACTGGTTGATCGGAGAATAATTGATAATGACAATTCTTGACCAAGAGAAATATGAACAGCATTTAATTGCAAGAAGGACTGGAAATCACCCAGTGATTTATGAACTGTTCCTCCCGATTCTATTATTTGGAAGTATTGGAGCTATCGCATGGGCTATTCGCGGTACGGCTGGCTGGGGCGGAGTTGATGGGACTGTAATCCCCGGATTAATGTGGGGAGTGTTATGGTACTATTTAGCTTATCGAAATGGGCTTGATGCTCGGGGAATTATTTTGTGGCTGGGACTTGGTATCGCACTCGGCGGTGAATTGGGTTATGGACAGTATGTATCATGGATACGCGGTATTTTCTATGTCGGTGATAAAACTATTGCCGTAGAACCTTGGCTTGGTTATTTCTGGTTTTTCCTATGTGGCATTGGCTGGGCGGCACCAGGCGGTATTTTGTTGGGATGGGCTTTGGGTAAACGTGTTTCAGCTCGTCGGTGGGCTATCCGTTCAATTGTTCTCATTGTACTGTTGATATTGCTTTTTGCATGGCCTGTAGTGGACTGGTTAAGTGAGATACTTCTGAAAACAAATTCTAGTTTCCTTTTCCCCAATATTGATCTGGGTTTATACACTACTGATCTTGGCAAACATCTTAGTCGAACCGTTTATACCAATACTCAGAACTTTGCTGTGGTTGCTTGGTGGATCATAGCATTGCTGGAAGCAGCTTTGCAGCGTGATAAAACCACTGTTATAACCGGGTTAATAATTGGCGGCGGTTTCGGAATTGGATTTATGCAGAGCGCTCTGTGGACTTTGGGTTACGGCTTTGCTCCCGATTATATCGATTGGTGGAAAATGTGGGAATTGAATGCTGGCTTTAATCTGGGTCTCCTTTATGCTGTTACTTTGTATTGGGCAATAAGAAATGTGGGCAAAACTAATAAAACCATTGCTGACAAAACAGAAGTAAGAACCAAATATCTGGAATGGCGTGATACGCTGTTTCTTACGTTTGGCGGCTTCCTTCTATTATTCTTTGTCGGGTTTGAATACTTTTTCTGGACTGGGCTTGCATTAAGTATCTTTTACTTTGTTTCAATGAGCTTAACTCCAATTGGTGATTATGATTCGCATCTCATTGCAGAAAAGCGTAAAAATATATTAATTATTTACAGCGTCTTTTTTCTCGTATTCCTTTTGTTTCATGGAGGTTCCGAAAGATTAGGAATTATTCTTGATCTCTATTCTCTGGATGAAGTCTCACAATATTCTTGGCCATTAGAACGTATTCTATTATTCGTCCCTATTGTATTTGTAATTACGAGTATTGCAGTATTCAAGGTACGGCGAGTATTGCGTAGTAAAAATCAGCACAATTATGATATTTCAATTCATTCATATTGGATTGTTGATCTTATGACTTTAACAGGATTTATTGGAGCACTTACAATCTGGCCGTCAAAAATAAGTGTCCTCTATGCTTTGTTTCTTGTATTAGCTATTTATGCGTTCAACCGACTTGTGAAACAATTTGATATGGTTGATCTTTCATAAAAATAATTGAGCCAAAGTGATAATTCTCAGTACTATTCTGAATGTAAACCATTTTTGTTATTTCACTTTTTTGTAATTTTAATACTAGTGTTATGTTAAGTTTGCATTGACGAATAACTATCAATGTTTTTCTCTTAATCCTAATCTTGCTCTTAATTCTTAATCTAAAAAACAGAGTAAGAGAAAGATTATGAATTAAGTTTATATTTTTGCATGCATCATTTCATCCTTATCTCAACACTAGTAAATAATAAAGTTATTTTTTAAAATTTCTAAATAAAATTAAGGATTAATAATTATGTCTGAAAAACAAAAAGTTATTGGAGTAATTCCAGCCCGCTTTGGGTCATCACGGTTTCCTGGAAAAGTTTTAAAAGAGATAGCTGGAAAACCAATGATTCAGTGGGTATATGAACAAGCGAATAAGTCTCAATTGTTAGATGAACTTTTTGTTGCGGTCGATAACGAGAGCGTATACAAATGTGTAGAAGGATTTGGCGGAAAAGCAGTAATGACAAAAGTAGATCATCAATCCGGAACTGATAGAATCGCTGAAGCTGTTGAAAATATTGAAGCTGATATTATTGTTAATATTCAAGGCGATCAGCCATTGTTCGATTCAAACATGATAGACGAGGCTGTAAAACCAATGTTGGATGATATAACGATTCAAATGTCAACACTAAAAACAAAAATTGGAGAGGAAGATTACACTGATCCGGCTGTTGTGAAGGTCGTGGTTGATGAAGATAATTTTGCACTATATTTTTCGCGATCGCTTATACCTTATTCTAGAGATAATGTTGAGGTAGAAATTTTTGAACATGTTGGTTTATATGTCTATCGTAAAGATTTCTTATTCACAATTTCGGAATTGCCTCAGACATACCTTGAAAAAATTGAAATGCTTGAGCAGTTAAGAGTATTGGAAAAGGGCTATAAAATAAAAGTAATTGAAACAAAAAGTGATAGCACTTCGGGTATTAGTGTTGATACGCCTGAAGACCTTGCTAAAGTTGAAAAGATAATTCAGGGAATGAATTTAAGTTAACAGAAGTTTTGATTTAGGAGAAAAGTTATGGAAGCAAACAGAAAAATAATTGAGAACTTTTACAGCGAACTTTCACCATCAGTAAAAGAAATGGTTGATAGTGCGGTAAATAGTATTGTGTCTGCAAAAAAGAAAGGAGGCAAAGTAGTTGTTGTTACCGGCAGCGGACCAAATCTTCATGAGGGTGTTACAACACTAATTGCTGAGCTTATAAGGAAAGGAATTGTTGATGGTGTTACATCCAGTTCAGCAGTGGTAGCGCACGAAATGGCTGGTGTTTTGGATGAAGTAAAATTGGATGAAGTAAAAAGAGTTGACGGAGTAGAATTAGGATTCGATGAAAACAAATTACCCCGCGGTAATATTTTTGAGATCACGAAAGTAACCTCCGAACAGTTAGAGCAACTTAAAAAAGAAATGCTGATTGATACAGACCTAATTGAAAAAGCATTATCCCTTGAAGGTGATACAATAATCAAGGCTGCAGGCAACATGGCATATCCGATGGGATTAAGAACGGAAAATCTTGCTAAAGAGATTATGCTGATTGCGAAATCAAAAGGACTTCCCTTCGAGGTTGTTGCTGGAGCGGG
>QILJ01000492.1 GCA_003233295.1 Ignavibacteria bacterium
CGGCATTGTTAGTGCCATTCCAAACAGCCTGATGATTGCCTTTAGCAAGTTCTTCATTATCAATTAATGTTTTAACTTCCCTTCCGAGCATGTCATAGACAATAAGGGAAATCTTTTTATTTACAGGAAGTGAATAGCTGATTGTTGTTGTAGGGTTAAACGGGTTCGGATAATTCTGCTCCAGCACATAATCGTTTGGAGTAACAATATTCATATTTACATCACGTAATCCGGTTCCCGGACCATACTCCAATACTCTGATTTGGATATTATGATCGTTAAAAACCATTGATGAACTTTCGTCCCAAGCAGAACCGTTCCATGTTTTAGTGATAACTTCTACAGAGTCATATTCATCCGCTTGATAAGAAACTACCAGTTCCGGTTTACCATCGTTCCCTATGATGTCGCCTGATGTCATTTTCATTACACCAGGATTTGCCCATGCAGCGTATGAATATTGTGTATCAACAACACCAGCAGAATCACTGATGGTGATTGTCTGCCATTCCCAATTTGATTCCGGTTCACCACCGTAGTAAAACATAACATCATAATTATTACCATCAAGAATATCACCTGAACCATTGTATTCAATAGCAACAACATTTTCGCCATAAAATCCTCCTACAAGAATTTCATCACGACCATTATTATTCAAGTCAGCAGCGTAACATCCCCAGAATTGAGCAAGGCTGTCACCAGTGTGGCTAAGATCCCAACGCTTTTTCAAAATTGAAAATTTAGTTGAATCATCCCATACATTTACACCATCAGCGCCTTGAGGTTGACTGACCAATGTAAGATCATATGTTGGATAAACAATACCGGCAATTTCATCCTTTCCATCACCGTCAACATCTGCGACAGCAACACCCATAAATCCAACACCATCGGTTCCACGTGTTTTAAGAAATTCATAGTATGCCGGTCCATAAACATTTCCATCCGGATTTGGTTTGGGATAAGTATAAGTGTTTGCACCTGTCGGATCAATTGAACTGAATGAATAAAAGTTCCAATTGTGATCAACAATTTCAAGTACTCCGTCGCCATCAATATCGGCCGGAACAGAATGCCATGGTGAACCGCCAGTAACTAAACTGGTTGCATCTGTTGCTGGATCACCGCCCTCAACTTGCGATGAAGCAAACCCGGGAGCATTTCCGTTAATTGAAAGAATGTAAACATTATTATCCTTATTTGCCATGATCAATTCACTTTGACCATCATTATCAAAATCTGCAACAGTTCCACGCTCTCTATCCATACGGAACTCACCAAACCCGTTGCCGGTGAATATGTTTGCAGGAAAATCAATAATTGTACTCGTTCCAAAATCATTATCGGAACCTTGATATTCATACACTTGAAGACCACCCTCATATCTTGGCCCTAATGGAAAGATAATCTCTTGATTTCCATCGCCGTCCAGGTCCCCAGTTTGTACCCATCTTGGAGTACTATTTGGGTTTCCATCCTGTACATTTGCCGGGGAAGACCAAACTAACTCAAGAGTTTCACTATCGGCATATTCAAGAACATGAACCCTTCCGCCGTTTGAATAATCAGTAGCAAGAATTTCCGGTTTCCCGTCACCGTCCAAGTCTCCACCAATATAAACCGAACGTACACCTCCGCTAAACCATGGACGAAGCGAATCAGATTGATCTTGAGCGCTTCTGTTAAAATAGGCTTTACTGCTTAACTGTGCAAAAACAGAAGCCGAGCCTAATAATAGAAATAAAAGAATTATAAATGATTTTCTCATAGTACCTCCTTAAGTAATTATTGAGAAATTGTGTGTGCTATTTTTAATATAATGATACCTTAAACAAACCAAGATCATAATAAGATATTCTATATTTTATTTATGCAATAAACTTAATAATTTATATAATAAAAAAAAAGGAAGAAGGCTGTATCAATTTCATTAGTATTACCCCTATTAACCACAACAAGGTGAAATTTGATACAGCCTTAGAATAAATTTGTTCTCTGCTTTTAATGAACACTATACAATATTTATTCACCGTAAGCATTTAAGTTTTAATCCATCATCATTCTTAAGAAGGATGAACTGTCATCATCTTCAAGATCATCATTGTCCGATGAATCATTCTTAAAATTAAATCCGGTTTGTGTATCAGAATCCTGCTCTAGTGCTTTCTTCTGGATCCTCATGAATGTCGGTACTTCAAGATCGGCATTCTCATCCAATTCAAAATTACCTGTTATGAAACCGGAAGCAATCTTCTTCTCAGACTTTTCTTCTATTTCAGAAGAAACGCTCGGCAATATTGTTTGGTTAGCACCGCCAGGCGCATTGAAGCCGGTTGCGATCACAGTATAAGAAACATACTCGTTCATTTCTTCTTTCTGCACTAATCCGAAAATGATATTTGCTTCTTCTCCGGCTGCATCATATATAATTTGATTACCTTCGTTTATCTCTTTCATGGTAAGACTTGATGAAGCAGTAACATTGAGAAGAATATTCTTAGCGCCTTTAATACTTACTCCTTCCAATAGAGGTGAAGAAATTGCTTTCTGTGCTGCTTCTTCCGCACGGTTCTCACCGCTTGCAATTCCACATCCCATTAAGGCTTCACCACTAAGGTTCATTACCGAACGTACATCAGCAAAGTCAACATTTATAGTACCCGACACAGTAATGATCTCGGCAATACCGCGAGTAGCTTCGTGCAAAACTTCATTCGGTTTGTCAAATGCTTGAAATGCACCGGCTGAATCATCAAGAATATTCAATATTCTTTCATTCGGTATCACTATTAAACTATCAACATATTGTCTAAGTTCGTTAATTCCTTCTTCAGCATTCAGCATTCTTTTTTTACCCTCCCATCTGAAAGGTTTTGTTACGATACCGATAACCAAAGCGCCAAGACTATTGGCTATTGAAGCTATGATCGGCGCTCCTCCGGTTCCGGTACCACCGCCCATTCCTGCAGTAACAAAAACCATGTCGCTGCCTTCCAATATTTTGGT
>QILJ01000303.1 GCA_003233295.1 Ignavibacteria bacterium
GACACGCTGACTCCGGTGGAAGCCCTGATGAAGTTAAACGAGATAAAGAATTTACTGAAAAAGATTCCCTGATGGAAATACAGACCTTTGGCAGAAGAGACTATCTCCATCTTTGGCCAACTTGTTTTTGAAGTAAACAAATTTATTCCAGACATAGTTTAAATTACACCTGTTTCCAGTGGCATAATATGGCTGGAATATCCACAGTGTAGCGCATTGTTAGAAGACTATATTTCATACAACAGATATCAACTCTTATTGATATCTAAGTTTTTGTGATTCATAGTAATCCTTAGCTAATGCTGTTATTTTAAAGTTAATTTTTTCACCAAGTATTTCTTTTGTTTTTTCCATAATGTCAAGTAGACTAACATTAAAAAATTCTTTTCTATGATTAACTTGATTAACTCTATAATGAGTAAATTCTTTATGAAGTTGTGTTTCTAGTGCGGGTGCATCTTCGCTATATATCATAGCATGCACATCAAAAGAAAACGGCACACTGGCATCACTTAGTTCTTTTACTCTATCCATCGGCTCTAATCGTCTAGTAAGCCCTATTTTATATATATCATCACCAAAAGAACCAATATTACTAATAATATAGACATACCCTCTCCTTGTTTGCTCAGCCATACTTTTTGCTCTTTTTTCATTTTCCTCGGCTTCTCTTAATTGTTCTTCTAGAAATTCGATTTTTGCTTCCATCTTTTTTCTATCTTTATTGCCAGCCAATTCAAATTCTTTTCTAGCTTCTTCAAGAGCTTCTTTATACATTTTTTCTTCTCTTTGTGCTTTTGCAAGTGCTCTCTCAAATTCTCGGATTGCTTTTTGTTCCTCTCTCATCTGTTCCTTAATTGCAGCCTGTTCCTCCTTTTCTCGTTCATCTTTCAATTTGAATTGGTATTGAACTTCACATTCTTTGAATTTTAGTTCTACATAATCTCTATTAAATCCACATTTCATGGAAACTACAGATTTTTCAAGATCAGTTGCCACTTTATCAATTCTCTCAAGAATCTTTGCATAATTACTGGGCTTTACTATTTGCATCAAATTATCACATTCAATATTAAATGCTTTAAGCATTAACTTTTCCTGCCCAACCAGAATTTTTTTTACTAATACTTTATCATCAGAAATAGCAATAGTATCTGGCAATATAATAGCTTTATGCTCTATTATCATTTTCTTTTGTAATTCGCGTATTATCTTTATTTCTTCTTTATATCTCTCACCTGTTTCAAATAAGTACTCTGGTTCTTCAAAAAATCCAACGTTCATCAGCCCTTCAACAGGTTGATAAATTGAAATATCTTCCTTGATACTAATTATTCTGTCCAATAGTTCATTTTTTTCATTTGTCAAATTTTTGACTTCTTCTGTTATTGCGGCTAATTCAATTTTAGACGATACGACATTCTTTTTTAAAGTTTGTTCACTTTTTTCAAGTTCTAATAAACGGTTTAATTCTGATTTTAGATTTTCCAGATTTTGAGTTAGTTCAGATTCTTGAAGCTCCTTTTTCCCAATTGACTTTTTAAGAATTTCGTTGGTTTTGTTTAGCGTACTCCCTTTCTTCTTTTTTATAATTAATTGGAACATAAGATAAATCGTTAGTACGATTAAAATCCCAATAATTATAACAGTAATTGAAGTAATATCCATAATAATCTCTTCTTTTACATTCTGTCTAAAAATACTAAACGAATATTTCTGCGTTCTTCTAATCGACGCTCAAACAATACTTTTTCTCGTTCTAAGTCATGCTTCAGTTTTTCTTTATTAGTCCTAATGCTATCCTTTTCTTGTTTGTTTTGGAGTCTAATAGCCTCTTTTTCTTGCCTAATTCTCTCACGTCCTAGTTGTTTTTCTCTACGTATTTTTTCACGTTCACGTATAACTCCTTCTCGTGCTGATGCTTTTTGAGCCCTGTCCATTTCTCTAACTAGGGTTTTGACAAATTTCATACCAGTTCCCATTTCTCCTCCAAAGTAAATCGCTAATTTAAGTATATAGCGAATTGTTATCTATATCCTATTTAATATCATTCCTATCCTTCTAACGTCCAAACTCACCTACAGCTATGAAACGTAATGAAATAACGACCTACAGCTCCTTGTTATGCACCGCTCTACTCCATCGGGCTTGACTTTATCCTCGTAATGATCTGTTTTGCAAGCTTCCTGTCTGAGCGTTTGCCGTCTTTCACAAGGAGCTCTAGATGAGGTAAAGCTACCTCGCCGAGTTTCTCAAGTGCGCTTGCAGAAGTCTGACGCAGGTTTGGTTCCTGCAAGGACTCTATAAAGACTGGTACGCAGGAAGAATCCCGAAAGGAGGCAAGAATCTCGATGATCTTTTCTTTCATAAAAAACACGCCGCCCTTTTTGAGAATGGAAATCAGGTCCTGCGAGATAGCCGGGCTTCCAATATCAATTAGCAATTGGCTAGCTTTGTTAAGAAGATGAGTTTCAAGATCTGGTGGCATGTAGTCGATCTGCGACCCAACAGCGCCAATAAATCTAACCAAATGTGGGACTACTGAATCATCGTAGGTTGTGCGAAGCGCTTCCAGGGCATCTAGCGTCGCTGCTGTGTAGTTCTCCTGCAGAAACTGGATCAGTTCAGCAATTACTTGTTCCTTACTGAAGTTTGCCCCGCAAAACTTGCAGACAAAGGCTTCCTGACGAATGCTCTCTGCACAGTCAGGACATTTCTTGAGAAGTGAGGATGCAGACATTGGTGTTTGCTTCTTGGGGAGCCCAGCCGCAGCAATTAAGCCGAATACCCCAAAGAACAGGCCGCAAGCCAACCATGCGCCAGACGAATACCCCTTTTTCTCGGCCAGGTCCATAGAGAGGAAACCGCATATGAATGCTTGCACAGCTAGAATCACCCAGTAAATTGTCATTGGTTTCTCCTTTCAGCATGCGATGTGACGCATATCATATACTCTACAGTTAATAGCAGTTTAAAATGCAAATATAGCAAATAATACAAAAAAAGAAAAGGTCAAATGACAAAATCGTGGTGTTTTTTGTCTCACATTAAGCAGAACGAATAAGGCTATGTGACGTGCTGCATTTCCCTGATTAATTTTCGTGTTTACAAATATATTCATTTAAAGTTTCGATTTTCTTATTTCCAACTAATTGCGATATGAACCATAGG
>QILJ01000026.1 GCA_003233295.1 Ignavibacteria bacterium
CATTGTAACCTATGAAAAATATTATTGCGACTTTGATATTATTAAGTTTAATAGGATCAGAAAACTATCCTCAAGACAATAATAATATCAGTCTAAAAATTGAAAAGATGAAATGTGAATATACTTCTACTCCTATCAATGTTGATCGTTTAAAACCAAGATTCAGTTGGCTCCTATCGTCAAATGTAAGAGGGCAAAAGCAAACTGCTTATCAAATTCTTGTTTCAAAAAGTGAAGCGATGATAAATTATATCTGGGATTCCGGTAAAATTAATTCCTACTCAACAAATCAAATTTTATACGAAGGTAAAAAGCTAGAAAGTAATTCCGAATATTTTTGGAAAGTGCGTGTATGGGATAAGGATGGTGAATTTTATGAGAGTGAAACATCTAGCTTTGGGACAGCGTTACTTAACCCCAATGATTGGACTGCAAAGTGGATCGGTGCGGGTCCAGCAAATGAACCACAGTTGCCAAATGGATTTTTAAAAAGTACTGATGAACAATATTCTTTATCAGATACAATAAAACATGACGGACGTTCACTTCTTTTAAGAAATGAATTTGAATGCCCGCAAAATATTAAAAATGCAAAAGTTTACGTAACAGGTCTTGGGTATTATGAGTTCTATCTAAATGGTAAACAAGTTGGAGATCATGTTCTTTCTCCAGCCAAGACAAATTATGCTAAAGAAGTTCTGTATGATACTTATGATGTGACAGATCAATTGCAGAAAGGCCGCAATACCGTTGGTATTCATCTTGGAAACGGTTGGTTCAATCCATACAAGAAATGGTGGCGGGAATATAGGATGCAGTGGTTTGGCGCAAAGCGAGCAATAATGCAATTACATGTTGAATATGAAAACGGCGATAATGCTATTATTACCACAAATGAAAATTGGAAGTATAATCTCGGACCAGTCCTTTATAATTGCATTTACGATGGTGAACTATATGACGCAACTCAGGAAAGTACAAATTGGACGAACATAAATTTCGACGACTCAAATTGGGAAACTGTAAATCTGGTTGAACCACCTGGAGGTGAACTCCGCTCGCAGAGTATGCAGGCAATAAAAGTCATTCAAATAATTGACCCTGTTAAGGTTATGAAACCTAAACCAGAAGTTTTGGTTTATGATATGGGTCAAAATTTTGCTGGATGGGCAAAAATCACTGTTCGTGGAAAGCGAGGGACAAAACTTCATCTGCAATTTGCTGAAGACATAAATGAAGATGGAACAATTGATATAACAAGCAATGAACATGCAAAAGCGGAAGCTACATACATCTTGAAAGGTAACGGTTCTGAAACGTATGAACCAAGATTCACTTTTTATGGATATAAATATGTTGAAGTTACGGCTGAACCATCTCTTCCGGAAATTGAAAATATTCAGGGTTGTGTAGTTCATTCTGATAATAAGTTGACCGGTCACTTTGAGTGCGGTAACGAGATTATCAATAAAATTCATTCTGCAACGGTTTGGTCTCAAAAAAGTAATATGATCGGTTTTCCTCTTGACTGTCCGCAGCGAGATGAACGTCTTGGATGGTTCGGCGATGCACAAGTAACTATTGAAGAAGCAATGTTCAATTTTGATATGCCGTTATTTTATAACAACTGGATAACCGGAATTAGAAAAAACCAAGATAAGGTAAGCGGTGATATTCCCATAATTTCCCCGCGTCCATATATTTGGGATGAAGGGGTTGAATGGAGCAGTACATACATTATTTTAGTATGGAAATATTATATCTATTACGGCGACAAGAATATACTTAGTGAGAATTATAATGCTATGAAACGCTACATAGGTTTTCTTGATTCTACGGCGATAAATCATATTCTGAAACAGGGCTGGATTGGCGATTGGGGAAGTCTTGTTAAAGACTGGCAGGAAGGTGAACCAGAATCTGTTCCTACTGCGTTCTACTATTGGAATTCAAAGATACTCTCAAAAATTGCCGGAGTGTTGGGAAAGAAAACTGATTCAGATTATTTTTCCAATAAATCCGAAATTATAAAAAATGCTTATAATAAAAAATACTTTGATTTGCAGAGCAAGAATTATAACAACGGCAGTCAGATGGCAAACGCATTCCCTTTATTTTTAGGTCTTGTTCCGATAGAGTATAAAGAAGCTGTTCTGAATAATTTGGTGGATGATATTATTAATAAAAATAATGGACATCTAACAACTGGTGTCCTCGGCTCAAAATATATGATTGATGCACTAACCATGGAAGGAAGAGCAGATGTAGCCTATCTTCTTGCAACTCAAACTGGATATCCAAGCTGGAGTGATATGGTAGAGAAGTACACAACCATGTGCGAATTCTGGACACTTAAACAATCTCACAATCATGTTATGACAGGCAGTATTGATGCCTTCTTTTATAAAACTCTGGCTGGTATTAATCTTGACGAAAACTATCCTGGCTGTGAGAGAATTATTATCAAACCATATATTCCTAAATCACTTCCGTATGTAAAAGCATCTGTCGAAACTATTAGAGGAAGAGTAAGTGTAGATTGGGAAAATAACGATTCTAAATTAATATTGAAGATTGAGATACCTGCAAATATGACTGCGGACATTTACATTCCTGCAAAAAATAAATTGAACATCTTTGAAGGCAAAACACAAGCCGACAAAAGCTATGGGGTTAAGCTTTTGGGTTCAACAGAAGATTATGTACATTACATCGTAAACTCTGGCAAATATGAATTTGTTGTGCTGCATTAAATAATTAAATGAACTACCCCGCCGTAAGCGGACGGAGTACCAATCGGAATATTTTTTGCCATTTCATAGTCTTATGCCAAAGGCACAAGGGCTGGGAATTAAATCCTTGTTCGCCTCTGTCGGATTAAAAATCAGTATTTGCTTTCTTCAAATCTAATTCCTTAATCCAGATATTGCGATAAAGTACATCATGACCCTCAGCTTGTAACTTTAATCCGCCTGGTCTGTCTGTTATTCCTTTGCCATCATC
>QILJ01000195.1 GCA_003233295.1 Ignavibacteria bacterium
AATCCTTGCCGATGCAAACATATCCGCTCCCAGCGCTAACGATTTTGCTGCATCCGCAAAATTATCAATACCTCCAGAACTGATAAGAATAAAATCATATTCATCTTTTAACTTAGCAATTTCTTTTACACAAAAAGATGTTCTTAATCCCCATTCCCTAAAATAATCATTTTCTAGTTTCGGATTTCTTAATAATTCAACAGCAGCCCAGCTTGTTCCCCCAGTACCGGCAACATCAATAACATCAACTCCAATATCAAGAAGTCTGCGCCCTGTATTCTGATTGATGCCGCTCCCAACCTCTTTTACGATAATTGGGATATTTAAATTATTCTTAATTTCACCTTCTTTCTGCAGAAGCTCTTGTAAAGGGTTGAGATGAATTATCAAACCGTCTGCTGAGATTGCTTCAATGATTTTAAATAGATTTTTTAGTTCAACAAGATGTGCTATCTGAGCTGCACCAATGTTACTAAGCACAGGAACATTAGGCGCTCTTTCTCGCACGATCTTGAAAGTATCATGATGCTCAGAACTTTCTAATAAAGGTCTTTGACTCCCAACTCCAATAGGTATATTAAGTTCATTGGCAGCAATTGCTAAATTTTCATTTAACGATCTTGCCTTTTCCGTGCCGCCCATCATAGATGAGATCATGAATGGATATGAAATAATCTTACCTAAAAACCTGGTCTCGAAATTTATCTCATCGATTATAACTTCCGTAAGAGCGTCATGTATAAAATCAAATTGTTCTAATCCATTGCTCTTATTATATAGTACATCTTCGTTCAGACAAAGATCAATATGTTCTGCTTTCCTCTGCTTTCCTCTTGGATATTTGGCTATGAGTTTTGGACATGTTTTGTCAATCTTTTTAGAATGACAAAAGATAAATAATTTTGAAATAAATTATTTGAATAATTATTCTCATTGTAATACTTCATCACATCCGTAACCTTCCTCTTGAATCTCTTTCGTCATCTATTTGGATATGGATTATGCTCATTTGTTAAGGTTATATCTTTATTGCTATGGTGATAGTTGATTGTCAGAAAATAATCTTAAAGAAAAGCCAATCTTCCGATTGGCTTTTGATTTTATCTATTCTGTGCTTCTAGATATTTTGTAGTGTGCGCGGGATCTATTTTCTGGAGGACACTAAATATTGACCGGTCCTCGTAATCCAATAAGTAATTAGTTATCTCACCGGATTTCGCATCGAAAAAGACCGTTAAATATGAACTTCTACGATTAAGTGTTTTCTTAAGCGCCGCAATATCATGTATTATTTTAATAATATTATTGTATGTCGCATGTCTATCTTTGCTAAAAACATCCAGACCATTATAATGATAATCGTAATAATCCTGTCTGATTTTTTGAAATTGAGCGCTTGTTGCATCTTCAACCAATCCTCTTTTATTATAGTTGTCGGAGTTAAGCGACCATGAAGCTGCGTAACCGCTGGAACTTCCTTGAACTGCAATTTGGAGCGCTTTTTGGAAAGCATAATTACCGCCAAAAGGTTCGTAGGAATCGGAATCCATCGCTATTATAAGAAGCGCATAATAATCCAGGAAACTTGAAAGAGGATCAAAATATGTGGGGTTGAAATACATACTTTGATTCTTCTCATAAATAAAGGCCCATTTGTTATCCATTATACTCAGCATTAAACTTCTATCATCCGAACCTTCAATTGGTCTGGAACTGGTAACAACAACCTGAGCCTTGTAACTAGTTTCCGATGATGCCGATGTAAAAAATATATTGAAACTACATTGAATTTTATCCCACTCCCAATTCTGCTCGGTAAATTTTGTACTGTTCAGATATTCTTCAATCTGCGCTTGGAACGGAACTAGATTTTCTTTATAAACCGTCTGCAGTTGTTCGAAATTTACCTGAACTGTAGCCTGCAGTTCTTGACTAAAACTTGATGAATAAGTAATTACTAAAAATAAAACTACAAATAGTTTTTTCATATTTCAGCTCTTATTGTTAATAAAAATTGACTTAACCAAAATAATTGAATATTTTTATCCAAAACTTGGGCAATTAAAGTATGAATTTATATAAATTCACAATAATTATTCTACTTGTTATTCAATTTAATAGTTCTGCACAAATAAATCCAGGTGCAAAACAAATTGCCCTATCACATTCATCTGTGGCTCTTGCTAATGATGTTTTTGCAATTTTCAATAATCCGTCTGGAATTGCACAGCAGAACTGGAGAGAGATTGGTATTTACTACTCTCCCTCTCCTTTTGGATTAAGCAAATTAGCAAACGGCGTAGCTGTTTACCACGAGCCGACTAACATCGGGTCATTCTCAATTGCATTTACAACATACGGATTTGAATTATACCGTGAAAGTAATTTTTTACTCTCATACGCTTATAATTTATCCAATAAATTCTTTTTCGGTGTTACGGCAAAATATCATAACTTAAAGATAGAAGGATACGGCACCGACGATGCGGTAAGCTTTTCGATTAGTTCCCTTGCTTATCTTACCAATAACTGGCGCATCGGATTCATGATAGATAATGTGACGAGATCATCTTATGGAAATGAAAAAGACCAGATACCTGTTGTTATGGATCTGGGAACAAGCTACGATCTACTTGAAACAGTTTCGCTTAATGCCTCACTGCAAAAAGAACTTGATAGAAACGCTTCAATCAGGTTTGGAATCGATTATGAAATTGTTAGATATATTAACTTAAGACTTGGTGCTATGAACGAGCCGTCATCATTCTCAGCAGGTGTTGGGATAAATTATTCACTCTTCGAAATTGATTATGCCGTATTCAATAACCAAGACCTCGGCTTTACTCACCAGTTTGGAGTGATCATTCAATTTGGCGATGACATATCGAGAAGCAGAAGGATACGCAATTACTTAGGAATAAATTAACAGTGTTTTCTGGGAATAAAATAATTAACTTATTTTTGTTCTGTTTTACATTTTCCTCTTTACTTTATTCACAGCAAGATTCTACTGTAACTGTAGAATATATTTTGGATAATATTCTGGATGAAGCAACAATAGAGAAAGAGGATTCCCAGTTATATGATCTTATTGAACAGCTTCTTGAAAACCCGGTCAATATTAATACGGCATCTGAAACCGAATTAATGAGTATCCCTTTTATGGATATTGAATCTGCCGACAATATTATTAATTATAGAAAAAAACACGGCAAATTCTTTTCTACCAGTGAAGTTAAAATGATCGACGGTTTGTCTTCAGTCCTTTCCAAGACTCTAAAATATTTCGTTGTAGTTAAGCCACCTTCTGCCGGTTCCACAACTCCCTTTATTGGATTATATTCACTGAAGTTCAGATCGAGATTTATACAAGATATGCAGGATAGAAAAGGTTTCACAGATACTATTTATTCAGGTTCGGCAACCAAAGCATATAACCGGGTCAAGTTTCAAGTTAATCCGAAAATAAGTATGGGCGGACTAATTGAAAAAGATGCCGGTGAAATGTCATACTGGGATTTTTACTCCGCTCACCTTTTGATTCGTGATATAATTCCTTCAACACAAATTATACTTGGTGATTACACAATTGAATTTGGACAGGGACTTTCGATGTGGTCACCCTATTCTTTTTCAAAGAGCAGCGATGCTACAAATACTGTGATAAAAAGAAGTAGGAACATCTCTCCATACACAAGTTCAGGTGAATCAAATTTCTTAAGAGGAGCAGCGGTTAACACAAA
>QILJ01000196.1 GCA_003233295.1 Ignavibacteria bacterium
ATCTGTTTTTGATTTGTCATTATTCATATGTTAGCGTCCTCACCATGTATGCGAATTTCATTTCACAATGTGGTGTTTTTTTGTACAAAAATAGGAAGTTCGTAATTATGTAATATACAGATTCTGTATAGCACCATAATTAGTGATTCTGTATATTGGACTGTTATGTATTAGAATAAAATGTTGTACAAATTTAATAAAAAGGAATTTATATGTTAAAAAATATTGTATTGCTAGCAATCATTTCTGGAGTTTCTGCCTGTGCTTCTAATCCGAAAGGATGTAAAGGAGTCATGGGCGAGACAAAATACCTTTCTTCTGATTCAAATTCTTCAGCATATAAGTCTATTGCTCAAGAGGTTTATCAATATGCTCAAATGTCCTCAAATACCTATGAAGATAATGACGAATATTTTTCATTTCCTAAAAACATAAAACTAGTTGAATCAGTAGATAAAGGTTGGGGTTTTCAGGCAAATATTTATGAAGTTTACTCAGGAAAGGAAATTAGCGAGGTAGTAATTTCATATAGAGGAACTGAAGGTTTGACTGATTGGATATATGGTAATTTGCTTTCAACTCAATACAAGCTAGCCGATGAACTATTTAAAGAAGTTAAAGGGAAGTATAAAGATACAAAAATCGTAGCAACAGGGCACTCTTTGGGCGGAGGACTAGCATTACATACTTCAGTTGTTGAGGATGGAGTTGAAGCATTCGTTTTTAATCCTTCGTACAGAATTCATAGGAATGGATCTGAAAAAGAAAATAGAAGAGTTGTAATTGCCGAAACCGGAGAAATATTAAAATTACAAAGGGCAATATGGAAGAATCCGAAAAACATGTACTACGGTGATTTCTATTGTACGAAAACAAGTAATCATAGTATGTTTCTACTAGCTAGATGTACAACACATGTCGCTGCAATTGAAAATAATCGAGCTCAAATAAGTTTGGAAAGTAATCAAACAAGTCAATGTAATTCAAAGCTTGCTATAAAATCTACAGTTTCAGGTTCTGGGGTCTAAATACATAACAACACAATAAACTCGGACAATTTACAGCTTTGTTTGGCTGTGCCAGTCGCTATCGCTCCATTTTGGCACAGCCAAACAAAGCTGTAAATTGCCGGTTATTTAGGACGTTAGAATTCAAGGAGGAATAGATGGCAAATGTATTAACTGATCTATATTCGATTGCTGAATTGTCAGATATATATAAAACCATATGTAAAAGTAGTGATTTAACTTATTATAGTGAGAATTTTCAGTTAATAGAAAATCTCGTTTTATGTGACAAAATAGTTTTAGAATCAAATGGTGTTAAGCGCCACTATATGGGTAATTTTTGTTCTGAATTTTCAGATGCAATCGCATATATTGAAGATGATAGGTTATATGAAAAAACTGCATTTGATGATATCGAGATGATTGGTAATATAGATGATCGAGGAGGTATCTACTCTAAAGTGGCATCTGAAAATGATATTTATTACTCGCCCCACTCATCGAGAGAAAAAATTTTTCTAGATAATGTATCTAAATTCATTGATAGAACGGCCGTTTCAATAATTGAACAATTTGATCAAAAATTTAATGAGTCTCAAAGTGGAGTAATATCAAATATAAACGTAAAAATACCACCTATAGTTGAACATGTAATGTATTTTTCAAAGGCTCAGAACATTTCTATTGCTGATAGCATTAATGAAATTAGGCATTCAAAGAATGCTTCATTATTTCGTCAGTATTTCAACGATCTTGATGCAGAACTACGCAATCTTTCACCTCGGAAAAAAATAGCGGTCTATCAGCCTATATTTAGGGATATAAATAAATTATGCAATGAGTGGATTTCAGATATGGATGCTGAAGTTAAATATCGGCAGAGGACAATCAGCCTGTCTAAAATTCCAATTATTGGAAAAGTACTTGAGTCTTTTGGGGTAAGTGATTTTTCATTTAATGATCCTATTTTGTTCCCGGATTATCCTCATTTACTTTTCATTAACGACTTATATCAAAAATGAATTATAACAATAAAAATAAGCGTGGATATTTAACAACGTGGTTTTTTTGTGCTATTCGTTTCACTCATTGTCGAAAAAAAAACCACGCTGTTAAATGTCAGTTATTTTCGACGTTAGAATGAACCAAAATATATTGAGATTGTTATAGTGAAATTAATATTTTTTGACGAGGTGAAAGATAGTAAAGAATACCCTCATTATCATCTAGGTGCAGTCTGTATTGATGAGGCTAATCTATCAATAGTCGAAGAAGAGATATCATTACTTTCTGAGAAAGTATTCGAGACTAGAGTTTTAGGGAAAAACACAGAGTTTCATGCCGCAGAAATATATCACCGCAAAAATAATTTTAAAATCTGGACTGATTTTAAAGCTAGAATTCAGATAATTGAGCGGATGTTAGAAGTACTGACTATGGATGAAGTTCTTTTAATAGATATCCAAATTAACTGTACTCCACTAAGTAGTAGTCAGCTAGCCGATGAAATAGCATTTATGTTTTTGTGTGAAAGAGCGAATGATTTAGTAAGAAGGCATAAGTCATTAGGTATGCTTATTGGAGATCGTGAAAATGATAAAATGTCAGAGAGGTTTTCTATGAGTTTATCCGAATATCGATCCACAAGAACAGAATTCGCATATGGCAGGGATATTGACAATTTGGTTGATTCGGTTCATTTTACGCATTCACATTTGAGTAGATTTTTACAGTTGGCAGATATTTATGTTTGGATAAAGCAATACATTAATCGACACCGAGGTTCCAAAGACATAAGGCACAAAGCTATATTTGACATATTGAATAAGGAAACAATTAAATTATTTCCAGCAAAATATAAAAGATGGCCTAAGTTATGAGTAGGATTCATTCTAACACATATGAGCCATTTCTCTGTCAATAGGCACTAGTCATTTATTTCAGCTCTTTTTAGAACTAAAATACAAGCCAATTTATAAAAT
>QILJ01000264.1 GCA_003233295.1 Ignavibacteria bacterium
GCTGGTTTACACCTCTCTAGCATACGGCGCCAAAGGGATTGTCTGGTTTCATTGGGATAGCTCGTGGGGTGTTACCGGTTCTCCGGACCGTGATTCATTGTATGCGTCAATCCAAAAATTAAATCAAGAGATTAATAACATCGGAGATATTATTATAGGTCTTAACTCAATAGGGGTATATCACTCAAAGACTAAATCTACTGATTTAACACTGCCGATTGACGGAATTGTAAAATCAGTTTCTGAAAATGCTGATCTTGTTATAGGATATTTCAAAGACAAGAATGATAAAGATTATTTTATGCTGATGAATAAAAATTATAATGATTCTACAACTGCAACTATAACACTCAATGGCACAGCAGATGGTCTGCAATATTTTGATGTTTTCACTAAAGAGTGGAAAGCAGTTGGAAATGATAGTAGTTCAGGTAAATCTGTGTTTGATGTTACACTACGCAGCGGTGGTGGAAAATTATTTACTTTTGGAAAATTAACTGATGTTGTTAAAGATGATCTTGGCTTCATTCCTAATGAATTTAATCTTGAGCAAAATTATCCAAATCCGTTTAACCCAAGCACAACAATAAAGTATTCCATTGCCAAGTTTCCCCTCCTTGGAGGGGACGGAAGGGGTGGGTTGGTAACCATAAAGGTTTACGATATTCTTGGTCGCAAAGTAACAACACTTGTAAACAAAGAACAAAAGCCTGGTAATTATGAGGTTAACTTTAACGCTAACGAACTTTGCAAGCGGTTTGTATTTTTATAGAATGGCAGCCACGCCTAGCGGCGGGCGAGCAAAAAGTTTTATGAAAACAATGAAAATGATACTTTTAAAATGAGGAATTGATCATGAGATATTCAATAACTATTTTTTTTATTTTTCTATTTGTTGGCTCAATACTTTCACAGATCCAGATAGTTGATCCCCCGAAACCCAACTACGAAGAACGGATCACCTCTGCTGTGAACGAAATTCGAATCATCGATACACATGAACATTTATTTACCGAAGAAGAGCGTTTGCAAGCTCCCGATAGAATTGATTTTACACTTCTATTTGGAGATTACGCACAAGCTGATATTGTCTCTGCAAATAAGGGAAACATAAAAGAATTTATAGATATACTTTATAATAATAATCTCCCTTTATTGGAAAGGTGGAAAATATTAGAACCGGTCTATGAATCGATGCGAAGTACTTCTTATGGTCGAGTACCTCTTATTGCTGCACGTGATTTATATGGGATTTCAGATATTAATGAATCGACAGTAAAAGAGTTATCTTCCAGAATGAAAAAAGCCAATAAAAAAGGTTGGTATAAGTACGTCTTAAAAGAAAAAGCCAAAATTGATATAGCTATTATTGATATGGGGCATCAGAAGTATGATCCGTATTTTTATCGTCATGTAGAAAAGTTTGATAATTTTATCTTCGTTTCATCTTATGCACAGATAAAAGATTTCGGTTTAAAATATAACATGCCGATTAATTCTTTAGATGATTACCTAAAAGTACTTAGAAAAGCATTTTTAGAAGGAATAGATTATGGAATGGTAGGCGTTAAGTCAGCTCTTGCTTATTCTAGAATTCTGAAATATGATAATGTTCCGGAGGAAAAGGCGAAAAAAGTTTTTACCTCAATTTTGGATAGGTCTGATATAAGTCCCGAAAAGGTAAAAGCATTGCAGGATTATCTCATACATCGGGTATTGGATCTAGTAAATGAGTTTGACCTTCCAATACAATTTCATACAGGACTTTATGCAGGTAATGAAGGACGTGTTATTACTAATTCAAATCCTACTCATCTTGTAAACTTATTTGTGGAATACCCGGATATTGATTTTGTCCTATTGCATAGCAGCTATCCTTATGGCGGTGAGTTAAGCACGTTAGCTAAAAACTTTCCAAATGTATTTATTGATATGACTTGGTCGTATGTAATATCTCCATCTTACAGTAAGCGTTATTTGCACGAATGGATTGAGACAGTGCCTGCAAATAAGATATTGGCATTTGGCGGGGATTATAGATTTGTTGAAGGCGTTTATGCTCATGCGGTAATGGCTAGAGAAGTTATATCAAAAGTATTGATCGAAAAAGTTCGGGATAGATATTTAACCGAAAATGAAGCAATCAATATTGCAAAAAAGGTTTTACGCGATAATGCCATGCGGATATTTAATCTTGATAATAGGAAATCTCCAGCAGCATACACTATGGAAGTGATACAACAATCAGATACTCTTAGTGCTTGGTGGAAGCTGCACAATTCAAATGTTGGCTTTGTCCGTAGTTGGAAAGTAATTGGTCCTTTCAAAATGGGAGCAGGATTGGATGAAGTTTACCCGCCGGAAAGAGAGCTTGAATTCAATAAAAGTTATACCGGTAAAGGAGGCATTATCAATTGGAAAACTGAAAATATCCCATCGTCCGGTTATCTAGATCTTGGTGCTATTATCAGTAAAAGAAATCCAGATATAAATACCAGGGTTCAAGGTATTGCTTATGCTTATACGGAGATCATTAGTCCTGATGATAGAAAAGTAAAATTAACTTTCGGTAGTAATGATGGCGCAAAGGTGTGGGTCAATAATGAGGTCGTTTATAAATTACATGTTGGACGGCATGCTTTTGCAGATGAAGAAACATTAATGGTGAACCTTAAAAAAGGGAAAAATGGAATTTTAGTTAAAGTAGAAAACTTAGGGGATAGTTGGGGTCTATATTTACGAGTCATTGATCCCAAGAACGATTTAAAGATCACACAATTCTAAGCTTAATTCTTTAACCGGCGAGAATAAGGATACATAGGTAGGAGGAAATAATAATGTTATATTTAATTGCAGTTTTTTTTACTTTTCTGTTTGTTAGCTCAATATTTTCTCAAGTTCAGATTGTTGACACACCAAAAGCTGGCTTTGAGGATCGAATCACATCAGCAGTAAACGAAATTAGAATCATTGATACGCACGAACATTTGTCAACTGAGGAAAGTCGTTTGCAAGCTACCGGTAAAATTGATTTTACTTACTTATTTAGACATTATGCAAAAGAAGATCTGATCTCCTCGGCAAACAGTAATGATAAAGGGTTGATCGATATTATATATAAAAATGATTTTCCCCTATCCGACAGATGGGAACTATTAAAACCGTTCTATAGGGCAATGCGGAGTACCGGTTATGGACGTGTGCCTTTAATAGCTGCCCGTGATTTATACGGCGTTCCTGATATAAGTGATTCGACGATAGAAGAATTGACTTTGAGAATGAGGGAAGCAAATAAACCCGGGTTATATAAACATGTGCTGAAAGAAAAAGCTAAGATAGATTTGTCTATTATGGATATGGGGCATAACATTTTTGATAAAGATTTTTACCGTCATGTTGAAAGGTTCGATAATTTTATATTGATCTCATCCGCTTCAGAGATCATTGATTTGGGAAAACAATATAGCACACCTATTAATTCGCTTGATGACTATAATGCCGCGCTTAGAAAAGCATTCTCGGCAGGAATTGAATATAATATGGTCGGTGTGAAATCTGCTCTTGCCTACAAGCGAATTCTTAGGTATGATAATACTTCAAAAGAGAAAGCTGAAAAAGTATTTGCATCCGTTATAAAGCGCTGCAGGATTATATGATGCACAGAGTGTTGGACTTAGTTGATGAATTTGATCTGCCGGTTCAAATACATACCGGACTTCATGCGGGTAATGGAAATATTATTACAAATTCAAATCCTACTCATTTAGTTAACTTATTTTTTGAATATCCTATTCTGTTTCATGCAAGCTATCCTTATGGAGCTGAATTGGGTACACTGGCTAAGAACTTCCCCAATGTTTTTATTGATATGTGCTGGGCGTATGTGATATCGCCGTCGTACAGTAAGCGATATTTACACGAATGGATTGAGACTGTACCTGCAAATAAGATCATGGCATTTGGCGGAGATTATGATTTTGTTGAAGCGGTGTATGCTCATTCGGTTATGGCAAGACAAATTATTGCAGAAGTTCTGATAGAAAAAGTTCGTGACAGATATTTAACAGAAAGTGAGGCTATTGATATCGCAAAAATGATGTTGCGCGAAAATGC
>QILJ01000317.1 GCA_003233295.1 Ignavibacteria bacterium
TGGTGCCACAATAAAAGCGGTGATGAAAGGCACGGGTTTATCTAATAACAGCAATGCTTATAAAGCAAATAATCAGCGCAAAATAGTAAAAACAGATAATGGTAATTTACACAGAGTTTACGAGAGTTTGGGTAAGGTTTGGTACGAGCGTAGCACCGATGATGGCGAGAATTGGACAATAATGAATGGTGGTCAGCCACTATCAAGTAATATAGCAAAATTGCCTTCCATTTCAGTAAGAAAGGGGTTAAATGAATTAATAGTTGTATACCAACAAAAGAATGGAGACAAATATGATATAATATTGGAATGCCTTGGTGATTTACCAAGAAGTACACATACAATTCACCAAGAACAAACGGATTTATATAGCAAAGATGTATACCCTCTGGCATCTTTAGGCAAATACGGTCATACAATAATTCTGTGGGCAAAGAATATAAATGATCCAGCCGTTGTTTCCGGATTGTTTTATTGGAATGGGTTCATTAATGGTAAAGGAGTTACTAACTATACAACAGGACAAGTTCCGTACACAGACTATAATTCTGTAAAACCGTCGATAGTAAGCAATAATAATAGCGAAAAACATTTAGTATGGCAGCAGAATAGTTCATCCGGTTCAAGTATCAAGTATATTAGAATGAAATTAAATACAACAACAAACGGAATTGATTTTGCATATTACTCGGAAGCCTCATCAACAACCGGATATGCCGATAATTTTGATCCCTCAATAGCTATAACATTAAACAGACCAAGGGTAGTATGGCTTACCGAACACCCGGTTACTTTTGTAAAGGAGGGAAATCTTAGAACAAAAGGTTCAGGAACAAGCTGGGGAACGCTTATAAGATTCAGCTACGGTGGTGGATATGACGTTGAATCAATAGTTGTAAATGCAAGGAACACCTCTTATGGATTTGTGGCTGCTTACGCCGGTGATGGTAATGAAGTTAGGTATTTCAAAGCAGATAGGACAAACCAAGCGGCACAACCGTTAAGATACGAACGATATGTTCAGCTAAGCAACGGCGATGATTATAATGATATGGCAATTGAAACTTTTAATACTTGGTCAGCGCCTTATTATTTTAGGTCTACACTGGTTGATGCAACTCTATCAAAAAGAAGCTCGGAAGACGAAGTAATAAAAGGACGGGAAATAATATTGTCAAAAGGAAAATCGAAAATGTTTTTTGAGGTAAGCGGTATAACTTTAGATGATAATACGATTGACTTTGTTAATGTTGAAGATACTTTATTTATAAAAACAAAATCGGAAGCAATTGAACTGTTTGAAACAAATAATTTCAGTTTAACGGATAATTCCGATTTTGAGTTTAATATAAATTATTTGTTGATGAGCGAAGAAAAGCTATCAAAACAATTTGATTTGGAGTTTCAGTTAGTTGACTCGAAAACAAATAAAACCATCGGTATTCTGGAGAAAGTAGAAACATCGGAAATTGAAAAGAATAAAGTAAATACAGTTACATACAAAGTTGACACAGAAGGGATAGGAAGAAAAGAAGTAAAACTTAAACTTGTACTTGATAAAGAGCTTTTTGATAACATCTCAATTGTAAACACATATAAAACCGGTGAAGACAATCTGCCTAAAGGAAATAAAAAGGGAGTGACATTTGACGAGTCATTATCTGTAACAGATTACTCACTTTCTCAAAACTATCCGAACCCGTTCAATCCGAGTACGACAATAAACTATCAAATACCGGAAGATGGATTTGTAAGCTTAAAGATATATGACATAACCGGGCGTGAAGTAACAACGCTTGTAAACCGTACACAAACAAAAGGAAGATATGAAATTAAGTTTGATGCAAGTAACTTATCATCCGGCGTATATTTTTACAGGATACGAAGCGTTCCTTCGTCAAGCTCAGGCCAAGAATTTGTAAAAACGATGAAGATGATTCTCCTTCGTTGAAAATATAGCTGCGGCGAACAGGTACTACTTCGTTAACAATATAGGGACGTATTTAGTGCGTCCCTATATTGTTAAAATTAAATCTCCTTTTTATTATCACCCGCTTTTATTGTAGATATTTTAAAGGGCACATAAATTGGACACCAATTCATTAAGCCCGTCATAAGCGGTATTAAACCAATAAGCCCCCACCAGCTCTCATCATATACCCCCCATACAATAATTACTGCACCAAGTATTAGTCGTAATAATCTATCAACGGAACCCACATTTTTTTTCATGATACCTCCTGTCTATTTTGTTGGATAAAACAATATACTGAATACAATGATAATTTTAAACTAATTAATTATCTGTAAAGAATACGACAAATTTAAATATACTATTTACAAAGTTGTTTTCGGATTTTGTTTTACTGAAAAACTCACTTTAGTCTCTCTTACAAAGAGAGAGAATTTTTGTAAAATCCGAAAACCACTTTGCTTTGGGTATATTGAATATTAACTCACAATTTTAGAATATTCAAATAAAAAAGAATAAAAAGGACAAAATATATTTGCATACATTTGTGTTAAGCCTTATATTTTGAGTCATAATTTATAATATACCTAAATAATTAAGACATGTTAGATAATATTGACATAAAAGTACTGAATATTCTTCAGGAACAAGGAAGAACCAAAAGAAATGTATTAGCCGAAGAGGTCGGTTTGTCATTACCGTCGCTTAGTGAAAGACTAAAAAAATTAGAAGAGCGTGGAGTGATATCCGGCTACTATGCAAAGTTGAACAAGAAAATTTTCGGCTATGATATTATGGTACTGATCACCGTAGTTATTGATTCATCGATGCATTTTGAAAAATTTGCAGAACACGTAAGGGAAACAGATGAAATACTTGAGTGCTATGCAATACTTGGTGAAGGCTCGCATGTTATGAAAGCAGTTGCAAAAGATACTGAAGCGCTTGAAAAACTTCTGAACACAATTCAATCGTGGAAAGGGGTAACAAGAACCCATACACGATTTATCCTTTCGACAATTAAAGAAACAACAAAAATAAATTTAAAAACCAAGGAGTAATTTATGGCTAAAGCAAAAACAAAGGCAGCTACGCCTATCCAAAAAGTTCTTAACTTTGTTAAGCAGAATAAAATTGAATTCATTGATTTTAAGTTCATGGATTTTCCAGGTCAATGGCAGCATTTAACAATTCCAATTAGTGAATTTGACGCTAAAACTTTTGTTGATGGAATTGGATTTGACGGATCTTCGATAAGGGGATGGAAAGCGATCAACGAAAGTGATATGCTGATTATTCCTGATCCAAATACAATGTTTAGTGATCCGTTTGTAAAAGCGCCGACAATCAGTTTAATCTGTGACGTATATGAACCCGCAACAAAGGAAAAATATTCAAGATGCCCCAGAAGCATTGCCGAGAAAGCTGAAGCATACCTGAAATCAACAGGTATTGCAGACACGATTTATTTTGGACCTGAGGCAGAGTTTTTCATATTTGATGATGTACGTTTTGATTCTACACCGAACAGCGCTTTTTATTTTGTTGACTCTGAGGAAGGAAGATGGAATACCGGAACTGATATCGGACCAAATTTGGGCTACAGACCTAGATATAAAGAAGGGTATTTTCCCATTCCTCCAACAGATGCTTTGAATGATCTTAGAAATGAGATGGTTCAAAAATTAATCAATATGGACATTCAAGTTGAAGCACAGCATCACGAAGTTGCAAGCGGCGGTCAGTGCGAAATTGATATGCGATTTCAACCGTTGTTAAAATCTGCCGATCAGTTATTGATGTTTAAATATGTTGTAAAGAATACGGCAAAACTAAGCGGAAAAACTGCTACGTATATGCCAAAACCTCTTGCCGGTGATAATGGAAGCGGAATGCATCTTAATACAAGTCTTTGGAAAAAAGGTAAGCCTCTATTTGCCGGCGGCGGATATGCCGGGCTGAGTGAATTGGGTTTATACTACATCGGCGGAATACTAAAACATGCTGCGGCATTATTAGCATTTACAAACCCGCTAACAAACTCTTATAAAAGATTAGTTCCGGGATTTGAGGCTCCGGTTAAATTGGCTTATTCTCAAAGCAACAGAAGCGCCGCATTAAGAATTCCGATGTACTCAAGCAATCCGAAAGCAAAACGAGTTGAATTTAGGTGTCCTGATCCGGCGGCAAATCCATACCTGGCATTTTCAGCACTAATGATGGCTGGCTTGGATGGAATCATAAACAGAATTGATCCGGGCGATCCGCTTGATAAAGACATTTACGATATGGATCCGGAAGAATTGGCATTTGTACCGTCAACTCCGGAAACATTATCTGAATCATTAAGAGCTCTTGAAAATGATCATGAATTCTTATTGAAGGGAGATGTGTTTACAGAAGATGTGATCAGAACATGGATTGATTATAAATTTGATAAAGAGATCAGACCATTAGCATTGCAGCCACATCCATTTGAGTATGGAATGTATTTCGACGTTTAGCTAAAATATTTAATTAGTATTATACTAATTATTACGTACTCTGACTAAAGGGACTTCCGAAAGGTTGTCCCTTTTATTTCTAAAAAAGTTGGATAATCCAACCTATTCAAGCCTACAACCACAATCATATATTCGCTTCCAAAGAGCAGCTATGTAAATATTAAAGTAATTAATATTTTAAGTGAGAAAGTTACTGATCTTGTTAATGGTTATAAAAAAGCAGGGGTTCACAAAGTGTTGTTCAACGGATTGAATATGTAAGTGGTGTATATTTTTATACAATTAAACTTGGCGATAAATTTATAACAAAAAAATGTTATTACTACGATAAAAATATTTTAAGAGGCTGTCATAGAAAAATATCTTAATTTATGACAACATCTTTATCTGTTTGGATTATACTTCTACTTAATCAAATCAATCATTGTTTTTGATAAAGGGTATAATGATTATGAACAATGCTCTCAGTGGTTATTAGATGGGATATATTTTGTTACACGTCAGAAAAATAATGTTTTATACACTAGTATAGATGAATTTAAAATAAAAGATGAATTTGATCCGGGTATACTTAAAGATAAAAAAAAGAGATATCTAAAGATGATAAAACCATCGAACTAAGAAGAATCGCCTACTGGTATGAACCACTTCAGAAAGTTTACGAATTCATATTAACAACATTAGATTAAGTGCTGAAAAAGTAACTAAAACATATAAGAATAGATGGCAAATAGAGAAACTCTTTGAGAGGTTAAAGCAAAACTTTCGATTGAAGTATTTTCTTGGTGATAGCCAAAATGCAATTGAAATACAAATTTGGGTCAGTTTAATTATTCA
>QILJ01000171.1 GCA_003233295.1 Ignavibacteria bacterium
TACATTATTTGATATATTCTGGCGCATAGATTATTATTATAGAATGTTATATAAATATAAATAATCATTTGCCATTAATGCAATTAGGTTTGGGGTAAATATAAATTTGCATATGGCGGCATATATCAGATTTTTTTCAAGCAACAGAATGGACTGTGGCATCAAGTATAATGTTTTGCCGTCACTGACCCCGATTAAAAAGAAGGCGGGTAAATACGCAGTGACTAGAATATCAACCTTTTCTTAATTTTAATCTTGATTCTTACTATTAACTCTGGTTTTTTTATAGCGAGATTCATGCATGTCTGCCGAGAAAGGTATGAAGAAAAAATGACAATATTCTCAAAGGATTCTTGAATATCCTGTATTCACGCCAACGTGAGTGATTGTAACCGTCGACTTTACGTCGACGAAAAATGTAGTAATCAAAGTATCTGCGCAGACATAAAGTCTGCGGCTACATTAGCATTTAGATTTGTATAGCGAGATTTATCTCGCTTTTTTTTAACGGTATAACAGCATAAGCGAGCTGAAGCTCGCTCTATAAACTGCACATAGAAACCTTTGAGGTTAGTGTGCCCAAATTCAAATAATGTTAATAGGTTTTAAGATAATGGGAAAAGAAATACAAAAGCAGATTGCCGGATAATAATCTATTCCATTGTAGATTCCCGCTAAATACATGCGGGAGATGACTATTTATAATGTTAGTTTGGTAATGCGTCTGCCGTTTCTTGGATTATCTCGTTATGAAGCATTTCATTGATTGATGCGGCTGCTTGTCTTCCTTCACCCATAGCAAGTATCACTGTTGCAGCACCGAGTACAATATCTCCTCCCGCGTAAACTCTATCAACGGAAGTTTTCATTTTTTCATCAACAATTAAATTACCCCATTTATTAACTTCCAATTCCGGAGTGGTTTGGCTAACCAAAGGATTACTTCCATTACCGATGGCAACAATTACAGTATCAACCTCAAGTATGAACTCGCTTCCTTCAATTACTATTGGTCGTCTTCTGCCTGATTCGTCCGGTTCGCCAAGTTCGTATCGCAGACATTCCATTGCATTAACGCGACTTTTATCGTCACCGATTATTCTTTTAGCATTTTGAAGGAATAAGAATTGCACACCTTCTTCCTTTGCATGGGCAACTTCTTCCACTCTTGCCGGCATTTCTTTTTCCGTTCTGCGGTAAACAACATAAACATTTTCAGCACCGAGGCGCAGCGCCATTCGTGCCGAATCCATTGCAACATTACCGCCGCCAAGTACTGCAACATTTTTGGAATGATAGATCGGAGTATCAGAGTGCTCGGTGTCAAAAGCGCGCATTAAATTTGCTCGGGTTAAATATTCGTTAGCTGAAAAGACACCGACTAAGCTTTCGCCATCAATTCCCATGAACAATGGCAAACCCGCACCAGTACCGACAAATATTGCATCGAAACCGTCCTTGTGCAGAAGTTCCATTAATTTCCTAGTTCTGCCCACAACAAAATTCTTTTCGAATTTTACTCCCATTTGTTCAAGTGTGCTAATCTCCTGATCGATAATATCATTCGGTAATCTGAACTCCGGTATTCCGTAACGCATTACACCGCCGAGTTTGTGAAATGCTTCGAATATCGTTACATCGTGACCTTCACGTCTAACATCGGCTGCTACAACCAACCCTGCGGGACCACTTCCTACAATTGCCACTTTCTTACCAGTCTCAGGTTTTACTTCAGGGGGTTGAATTGTTCCTTTTTCTCGTTCCCAATCTGCAACAAATCTTTCCAGACGTCCGATCGCAACACTTTTATCAACGTCTTTATTAGCTATACCTATTGCACAGTGAAGCTGGCATTGACTTTCCTGCGGGCATACTCTTCCACAGATTGAAGGGAGAAGGGAAGTCTCTTTAATTGTATCTATTGCTCCTTGAAAATCATTCTCAACAATTTGTTTTAGGAATCCCGGAATATTTATCTCAACCGGACAGTCGGAAATACAAGAAGGTTTTGCACATTGTATGCAGCGCATAGCTTCAATTCTTGCCTGCTCCGGAGAGTATCCTAATGCTACTTCCTCAAGATTATGACGTCTAATATTCTCATCCTGTGTAGGCATCATCTGCGGAGGGATTCTTAGCTGATCTTTTTTCTTTATTGGTTCGGTTCTGTTGAAGACCTCATCAAATAATACTCTAACTTGTTCATCTATTTCAGCTTGTGATAGGTGGCTCATTTTGTTTCCTCCACTTTCTCCTCAAATTGTGTATCAACATGGCATTTGTGTGTCGCTTCTTTTTCAATATCTTTGTATGAATTGAGTCGTGCCATCATATTATCAAAGTCAACTAAGTGACCGTCAAATTCAGGACCATCAACACAGACGAATCTCACTTGTCCGCCTACATTAACTCTGCATCCGCCGCACATGCCCGTTCCGTCAACCATAATTGTATTTAGTGAAACTTGAGTAAATACGCCGTAAGGTTTTGTAGTTAGCGAGCAGAATTTCATCATTATCGGAGGTCCGATCGCTATTACCATATCAGGTTTTGTCTCTTCGTTCTCGCATAATTCTTTAAGAGGTTCTGTCACCAATGCTTTTCTTCCGTATGAACCATCATCAGTGCAGATTATTAAGTTATCTGCAATTTTTTTCATTTCATCTTCGAGTATCATAAGCTCCTTTGTCCTGGCACCCATAATAATTGTGACTTCATTACCAGCAGCTTTTAGCGATTGTGCAATTGGGTGGAGAGGAGCAACACCGATTCCGCCGCCCACACAGACGACCTTTCCGTAGTTTTGGATATGTGTTGGTTGACCCAGCGGTCCAACTAAAACCGGCAGATCATCACCAACATTGAATTGTGAAAGTTCTGTTGTTGTTTTACCAACCACCTGAAAAATAAGAGTAATTGACCCTTCCTCTTCATTTGCGTCGGCAATTGTTAATGGAATTCTTTCCCCAAATT
>QILJ01000176.1 GCA_003233295.1 Ignavibacteria bacterium
TTAAGAGTCCGTTTTTCAGGCAATCGCAGATAAAGGAACATACAGAACTGCACCTTTTATTTTCGATGCTTGTAACTGCAGCACGTTTGGAAAGAAATCCGACTGTGAAGGAGCAAGTAAGAGATCTGCACATTGAGAATGTAAGCTATGGACATTTAGGTTATCCCGTCCTACAATCGGCTGATATTCTTTTATACAAAGGTGAAGCCGTTCCTGTTGGTGAAGATCAAGTCCCTCATGTTGAGATCACGCGGGAGATTGCAAGAAGATTCAACTCAACATACGGAAAAGTATTGGACTTGACGGTAACGCCAAGATGAGTAAATCATTGAATAATACAATTCTGCTTTCTGACGGTAAAGAAGAAGTTGAAAAGAGACTTAGGAAAGCGGTTACAGATCCTCAGAAGGTTCGCCGAAACGATCCGGGCAGACCGGATGTTTGTTTAGTTTTTACTTATCACAAAAAGTTTAACGAAAGTGAAGTTGATGAAATTCGTGCCGGCTGTGAAAGCGGTGCGCTTGGATGTGTTGACTGTAAACTGAAATGTACTGCAAAGATCAATACTTTCTTGGAACCGATCATAGAAAAGAGAAATTATTACGAGAATAATCTTGATGAAGTTAAGGACATTTTACATGACGGTGAGATGCGAGGTAAATTGGTAGCTGAGCAGACAATGGATGATGTTCATAAAGCGATGAAATTTGGATAATAGATAGATACTGGATACTAGATGCTTGATTTATCCAGTATCCAGGAACAAGAAACTAGAATATGTATAAAATTCAACTTGATACATTTGAGGGACCTTTAGATTTGCTCCTCTTTTTTATTAAAAGAGACGAGTTGAATATATATGATATTCCTATTTCTTACATCACAAGAGAGTTCATGACATATTTCCGCTTGATGGAAAAACTTGATCTTGAAACTGCCGGGGATTTTATTTTAATGGCTTCTACTTTGATGCAGATCAAAGCAAGAATGCTGCTGCCCAAAGAGGTTGATGATAAAGGGGATGAGATCGATCCTCGTATGGATTTGGTGAATGCTCTGCTGGAATACAAGCGTTATAAGGAAATGTCTGAAGAACTTTCGATATTTGAATCACAGCAGAGAAGGATCAAATACCGCGGAAATTTTATTGCTGATGAGAAAAGGAATCCTGATGAGCTTGGCACATTACTGAAGAACATTTCTGTGTATGATTTGGTAAAGGCTTTTAAAAAAGCAATTGAGGATAAGCCAGAAGAGCCGGTTCATCAAGTTCAGCGATTCAATGTTACAATTGAGGAGCAAATTTCACACATCCTTGATAAAACTGATTTCGGTAGGGAAGTAACTTTCTTGGAATTGATTGACGGTATGTTTGAAAAAATTAGAATTGTAATGACTTTTGTTGCACTGCTGGAATTAATAAAAATGGGTAGGATTGGGTTGCGTGAATCCACGGAATTTAATGATTTTGTTCTATATGGATTAGCTGATGGATAATATTTATAAATCAATTATAGAGGCGTTGATCTTTTCTTCTGATGAGCCGATTCCAGCGCAGGAAATAATAAGGGCTATAAAAGAGATCGATGGGGAAGATGTAGCGATCACTCCGAAGAATATTGAAGATACTGTAGATCAGCTGAATGAGGAATTTGCCAATGATGAGAAATCATTTTCCATTATTCGTGTTGCTAATGGCTTTGCATTTGCCACTAAGCAAGAGTATGCAAAGTATGTGGGATTTTTATCTTCTGTAAAAAGTCATCGGCGATTAAGTCATGCAGCATTGGAAACGCTTTCAATTATTGCATACAAGCAGCCGATAACTAAACCGGAGATTGAAGCGATACGAGGTGTGAATTCCGATTATATGCTCACAACGCTTCTCGAAAAAAGATTGATCACGATTAAGGGAAGAGCTGAGACGGTTGGAAGACCGTTGCTTTATGTTACAACGGATGAATTCTTAAAATACTTCGGACTATACAAGATAACCGATCTTCCGAAACCTCGCGAGGTTGAAGAGATAATGCAGGATGCGGATTTCCTTGAACAGAAGCGGCAGATAATGATGAACCAGATGGATGAAGTGATAGAAAATGAAATTGAGAATAATGAAAGTTCAAGTGATGAAAACGATCAGAATTAATAAATTCCTTGCCGAGAGCGGAATTGCCTCACGCAGGAAATCGGAGGAATTCATTCTTCAGGGGAGAGTCACTGTAAATGGCAAAGTAGTGAAGGACCTTTCAGCAAAAATCGATCCTTATAATGATGTGGTTTATGTAGATGATGTAAAGTTGAAAACGAAAGAAAAGGTTTACTTTCTATTGAACAAACCGAAAGGCGTAATAACTTCAACTGCCGATGAAAAAAATAGAATGACTGTGGTTGATCTTATTGATACTAGAGAAAAAATATTTCCTGTAGGAAGACTGGATTATAACACAACCGGTTTGTTGCTTCTTACAAACGACGGCGACTTTGCAAATAGATTGGCTCATCCTTCAAACAAAATTGAGAGAGTTTATATCGCAAAGCTGAATAAGGATTTGAAGGAATCGGATAAGTTAAAATTACTGAACGGAATTTATATCGATAAAAGACGCAGCAGATTTACAAAAATATCTTTTGTTGAAGAAAATAATTTCAGTCTGGTAAAGGTTGTAACTGTTGAAGGAAGAAACCATTTTGTGAAAAACATGTTTTCGAGTCTTGGATACAGAGTAAAAGAACTTGAAAGAGAAAGCTTTGGGAAGTTCACTACTAAAGGACTTAATCCCGGTTCATATAAAATATTAAAGAAATCAGAAGTTGAAAAATTAATCAAATAAGATAGAAGAGGTTAGTGTGGATCAGAATTTATCAAATGATATTAACGAGTTGATCAAAAGAAGATTTGAAGAACTTGAGGAATTAAAAGCAAAGAACTTTGAACCTTATGCGTATAGTTACGATGTTGATAATTATTCAGATGATATTAAAAACAACTTTGAAGAATTGGAAGAAAAGGATGTTAAAATAGCCGGCAGAATAATGGCTATACGTAGAATGGGCAAAGCATCATTTACCCATATCCAGGATAAGAAAGGACGGATCCAATTATATCTTAGGAAGGATGAGGTCGGTGAAGATTATGATGCTTTTAAGCTGATGGACATTGGCGACATAATCGGTGTGACCGGATATGTTTTTAAAACAAGAACCGGTGAAATATCGGTGCATGTAAAATCGATGAAATT
>QILJ01000467.1 GCA_003233295.1 Ignavibacteria bacterium
TGAATGACAAATTAGACAGGTTGGATTTTTCCAAGTTTTCTTGGTAGCACCAACTGGACTATATGCACCTCTTGGCACACGAGCGACTTATCATATTCAAGTTTATAAGCCTCAAAGATATAGGGGGAATAGACTTTCCATTTTTCATAATGATATCCGCTTTCAATCTCCATTCTCCGGTCTCAAAAACTTTCTTAAGTCCTTTCTGAATTCTAGCAAAATCTTTTGAATTGAAAAATTCTTTAATACTCATATTTTCAAGTTCATCCGCACTATACCCAAGTGCTGTTTCATGCTTTCTATTTCAGCCAATTAATTTAAAATTATCTTCAGTTACTTGGTATAAATAAAATATTCCGGGCAAGCTATCAATCAGTTTTGTACTGAACCCATGATCCAATAAAAGTTTTGTATGTAATAGATTTGCTTTTTTAGTCACGTTTATAACTTTCTTTTTATTAAGTTATTTATTATCTAATTCAAAAGGATAGATGACTTTCCAATCATTTTTCATATCGATAAGTGTCCAATTATTGTTGACCGCTTTATCCCAAGCCTTATTCAATTGCCCGATGTGAGAATCACGGTCGTATGCATATTCCCTCATGCTGTCAGTATGATGAACAAGAGCCATAAATCTTTTACCCTTTCCAGATTGTGTATATTGAAGCATCTGGAGATCACCGTCGGAATTCCCGAAAGCCATCGCTGGGATTCTGCCGATAAACTTTTCAATAGCTACGGCTTTTTCTCCCTTGTCATTAAATAGAAACACCTTTGGTAATCTATATATTTCAGGTTTACCGTCAACTATTTTGAATTCCGTTTTAAAAAGAGTTCCGATAATTTGCTCAGGTGGTATACCATAAACTTGTTCTGCAAAAAGACGAATGAATGTCTGCCCGCCGCCCGAAACAATATATGTTTTAAATCCATTCTGTCTCAAGTATTTCATTAGTTCCAGCATCGGCTGAAATACCATATCTGTAAGCGGTCTGTCAAACTTGGGATGCTTGGCTTTCTTCAACCACTCGTGACCAATTTTATAAAATTCAGAAGTAGACATTCCCGTATGAGTTACAACAAATAATTCCGATATCCACTTTTCAGAACTGAATAAAGTTTTGATGTCATTTTCCAATACCGCTTTGTAGGGCTGCTTTTCTTTCCACTCCGGATGATCCTTAGCCATCTCCTTCACACGATCAATTACGAACATAATTTGAAAATAGATCGGCTGTTCCGTCCAGAGAGTGCCGTCATTATCAAAGACTGCAATGCGTTTTTGAACTTTGATAAAATTTGGAGAATTCTGATCTGTTACATCATTAACGAATTCTATAATCGATGATTTAGTATTTCCACTATTCCAAGAAGGAAGCGGGTCTGATTCTGTTTGAACCGCACAGTTAGTTAACAAGAACAGAAGAACGATAAAAAAGAAGTATAAATTTAATTTTGATTTCATATGTTACCCAGATAAATAAAAAATGCTGCCTTTTTTTGACAGCACTAAATTAATAAACAATTTGAATAAATCTATTCTTACTTATATAATTGATTGAACAAAACCTCAGCCGATTGATGCCCTAACTCTATTGCTTTTTTTAAATCCCTGCGAACATCATCTCTATTGTTAAGCTTATGATTCGTCAACGCTCTTCTAAAATAAACTTCAACAAACGTGGGATCAGCTTCGATCGATTTATCAAAACTGCTTAAAGCCTCTTCATAATTGCCAATCCGCATTAATGCTCTTCCTTTATAAAAATAGAGTTTCCCTAAATCTTCGCCCAAATAATCAAGCGGTTCGTTTATATATTCGCCTATAAGTTTTTCCTTTGAATCGTTAACAAATTTCTCCTTTGAATCTTCAACATTTTTTTCTTTCGAGCTTTTCACAAATGATTCCTGTTTTACGGAAACTTCTGTTTCTTTAGATACTTCTGCTGGTTGTATATTATCCTTAAATGAAGCATTATTAATAGCAGTGGAAAAAACATTTATTGCTGCTTCATAATCACCGGTTTGGTATTTGTTTATCCCCTCCTTAACAAGATCAGTTTGTGATTGGGCAATAATATTTAGAGGAAAGATCATCAGCACTGCACAAAACAAATTAGATATGACATATTTCATTTATAATAGTCCTCCATTAATTTTATTATTTTTTTGTTGAGGCGGATAATTTTCTAATATTTTGATAACAACTTTTCTAATCTTCTGCATGCTTTCTTCCGGGGAATTCGGTGTATCATTAAAGCCTGTCCCCATTCCCCGCCAAATAAGTTGATTATCTGAAGCATCAACTATATCAATAAATAAACTGCCTACAGTATAATAAGTTATATTAGTACTTAAACTAGTTCCCATATAATCATAAGGATAATCTTCCCACCAACTGCTATATCCATAATCCCATGTGTCTATCCTTACTTTTTCTTTTGTACTTGCATGAGGATACACGATAATATTAGGGTTAGATTCCACCTTTACAAAACCTTTTGATTGTAAGGATTCATCTATTGCCCTATAGACTCTGTTGAAAAGAAGATTATTTTGAGCTAGAATATCAGTTGAATCTTTTACGCTGCTCCAGGTATAAGTCTTATATTTGGAAAAATCTGCTGACGGATCATAATCCATTGAAACAGTTACACTGGAACAGCCTAATAAAGTAATTACTAACAATAGGACTGCAAATATTCTGAACTTTTTGAACATTTTTATCTTTGGATAATTAATAAAGAAAAACAATAATTTATAAGAATACGTTAAGAATTTCTATAGACAAAAGCTATGTTAATATCTTTGTACTATTAAACCGGAATTATGCAATAGAGTTAAAATAAAAAGTAACTAAACAAGAAATGGATGATATATAGTGCTTGGTCGTAAACTCATCATCCTTTATGAATAAAGGGTAAAGTCTATTATTTTCTCCTGAAATTAATTTGAATAATTAGTAT